>JANXSC010000075.1 GCA_025352845.1 Opitutaceae bacterium | reverse complement strand
CATTGTTTCTCTTCAACGGCCTGATGCAAATCCCGGGCCGCGAAAACCGCCGCACCGCCCTGCGCGAATTGCACCGCGCGTGTGCGCCCGGCGCTCCGCTGCTCTTCACGACGCACGACCGCGATTCGTCGCCGACCGAGCGCGCGCTGTGGCGGCTGGAGACGCTGCGCTGGACCCGCGGCGAACAGGACCCGCGCCTCGTCGAGTTTGGCGACCGCTATTTCGAGGACGAGGCCGGCCGCACCTTCATGCACCTCCCCGACCGCCGCGAAATCCTCGACGACCTCGCCGCCACCGGCTGGCAGCACACCTTCGACGCCATGCGCCACGAAATCGCCAAGGAATCCCGCGCCGTCCGCGATTTCTCCGACGAGTGCCGCTTCTGGGTCGCGAACAAAATGTAGGCGGGGTGCCCCCACCCCGCAGATTGTGGGGCTGCACACTTCCTGTCGCGGGGTGAGGGCACCCCGCCTACAATAAAACAATTTAGGTTCTGCGAAGGCTCACGACCGCTCCATCTCAAACCGCTCCGTCGTTCGCGTATAGCCATCACCGCCGAGCCGCCCGATCAAATCGAGTTTCGCTGCATCAGGCAGACCCTCGGCCCCGATTACCGCATCGTCCACATGCGCCACGAGGATGCGCCCGAAGATCACATTCGCCGCAAGCGGCCCTTCGCCGAACAGCACGATGCGATCGAGCGTGCACTCAAACGCCACCGGCGCTGCGGCCACGCGCGGCGGACGCACGCGTTCGCTGGGCGTAGGCGCGATGCCGAATTTCTCAAACTCGCTCTCGCCATACGGCAGCATCGCCGCGCTCGCGTTCATCTGTTCCGCCAGCGCAAACGGCACGAGGTTCACCACGAATTCCGGCACCGCCTCGATGTTGCGCACGGTGTCCTTCTTCGATCCGTCGCGCGTGTTCACGGGCACGAACATCAGCGTCGGCGGATTCGCCGTCACACCTTGGAAAAAAGAAAAGGGCGCGAGATTCGTGATTCCTTCCTCCGAGATCGTCGAGACCCACGCAATCGGCCGCGGCAGGATCGTGGAGATCATCCAGCCGTAGGCCTCGCGCGGTTTGAGCGCAGCAAAATCGAGTCGCATCCGACTACGGCTGCGCGCCACGTCGTCATTGTCAACCGGCTCGCGTTCGCCTCAGCTTCCGTTCCCTCGATGTCCCACTCGTTCGGCAAAACCCCCGATGGCCCCACCGCCCAGCTCTTCACGTTGCAAAACGACCGCGGCTTTCGCGCCGAAATCAGCGACTACGGCGGGACCATCGTGCGTCTCTTCGCACCCGATCGGCGGGGGCGGCTGGCCGATGTCGTGTTGGGTTTTGATTCGCTGGAAGAATACGTGGCCCGCTCGCCGTATTTCGGCTGCATCGTCGGCCGCGTCGGCAACCGGATCGCCGGTGGGAAATTCCCGCTCGACGGCCGCGAACATACGCTCGCGTGCAACAATTCTCCCGGCGGCCTCCCCTGTTCGCTGCACGGGGGTTTACACGGCTTCGACAAGCTTCTTTGGGCTGCGACCCCGCTTACACTGCCCGCCGGCTCCGCCCTCCGGCTCGATTATCGCAGCGCCGACGGCGAGGAGGGCTACCCCGGCAATCTTGACGTGACCGTCACCTACACCGTCACCGCCGACGACGCGCTGCGGATCGAATACACCGCGACCACCGATCGCGCCACACCGGTCAATCTCACGAACCACTCCTACTTCAATCTCGCCGGCGCCGGCTCGGGCTCCGCGCTCGACCACATCGTGACGCTGCATGCGCGCACCTACACACCCGTCAACGCCGGTCTGATTCCCCTCGGCCACGTCGCGCCGGTCGAAGGCACGCCGCTTGATTTCACAACGCCCCACGCCATCGCCAAACGCATCGGCTCCGCCCACGAGCAGCTCCGCCTCGCCGGCGGCTACGATCACAACTTCGTCATCAACCGCCGCGGCCCCGGTCTCGCGCATGCCGCCACCGTCGAGGATCCCGTGTCAGGCCGCTGGTTGGAAATCCACACGACGGAACCCGGCGTTCAGTTCTACACCGGAAATTTCCTCGACGGCTCGTTCGCGGGCAAAGACGGCCATGTTTACCAGCGCCGCGATGGTTTTTGTTTGGAGACGCAGCACTTCCCGGATTCGCCCAACCAGCCGGAATTTCCCTCGGTGATTCTCCGACCCGGTGCGCCGCTCCGCAGCACCACGATTTTTCAGTTCGGTCACTCATGAAGTCGAACGTGCGGTCCAGCGCCATCGTTCTCGCCTTGTCCTTGATGGCGCTCTTCGCCTTGAGCGGGAGCGGTTGTGGAAAAAAGAGCGCTTCAGTTGCCACCTCCTCATCGCCGACTCCGCCCGCCGCGCTGAAATCGACCGACTGCCGCGCGTGTCACGAGGAGATTTTCAAATCGTGGTCCGGCTCCGATCACGCGCTGGCCCACCGCGTCGTAAACCCGCAGCAAGATTCCGACGCGATCACTCCGGCGCTCAAGCCAACCGTCAACGGCATCGCCTACCAATTCGATTGGAAGGATGGCCGCGCGGCGCTCGTGGAAAAGCGCGGCGAGCAGACCGCGGACTCTTTTAGTTTCACCGCTGAGTTCGTCCTCGGGCACACGCCGCTCCGTCAATACGTCGTGCCCATCGGCGGCGGACGCTATCAAGCCGCTGAACTCACCTTCGATCCGGAGAAGAAGGAATGGTTCAATGTCTTCGGCGACGAGAAGCGCCTGCCCGGCGAGTGGGGCCACTGGCGTGGGCGCGGCATGAATTGGAATTCCATGTGCGCGCACTGCCACATGACCGACTACAAAAAAAATTACGACGCCACGACCGACACCTACGCGACCACGTGGCGCGAGCACGGCGTCGGCTGCACGCAATGCCACGGGGATCTCGCGCCTGAACACGCGAAGAAAAAATCTGCGCCCACCCTCGCTGTTTCTCCCACGCCGCCCACCACGGGAGCCGTGGCCACGCTATCACCGTTCTCCTCCCCCGAGCGCAAGCGCGCTCAGGAAACCTGTGCCCCCTGCCACGCGCGCAACGAACTTCTCACCGGTGCCCTCGTCCCCGGCGCACCTTATTCCGATCACTACCGGCTTACGCTGCCCACCGAGGCGTCGGTGTTTTATCCCGACGGCCAGATGCGCGACGAAGACTTCAACTACACCTCGCTTCTGACGAGCCGCATGGGCGGCAAAGCCGGCGTCACCTGCCTCGACTGCCATAATCCGCACACGGGGAAAACCATCCTTCCCGTCGAGAACAACGCGCTCTGCCTCCAATGCCACGGCCCCGCGCCGCGCGCCCACGCTGTCTCGATCGATCCGCTGGCGCATTCGCATCATGCCGCCGGCAGCAAGGGCAGCCTCTGCATCTCGTGTCACATGCCGACGACTACCTATATGCAGCGCGACCCGCGACACGATCACGGTTTCCTCAAACCCGATCCGCTGCTCACCAAGGAACTCGGCATTCCCAACGCCTGCAATCGCTGCCACGCCGACCAGACGACCGACTGGGCCATTGCCGCGACCGACCGTTGGTATGGTGCGAAAATGGATTCGCGGCAGCGGGCGCGAACGCGAGTGGTCGCCGCCGCGCAAGCCTCGGCACCCGATGCCGCGGAAAAACTACTCGCGCTCATCGCCACCGAGGAAGTGCCCGCGTGGCGCGCGACGCTGCATCTCCTCACGCGCAACTACGCGACCACGCACCCGCGCGTGCTCGAAGCCGCGCGCGCCGCCGTCCGCGATCCCGAGCCGCTCGTCCGCTCTGCCGCGGCACAGGTGCTCGCGTCCGCGCCGCACGAGGCCGCCGCGTTGCGCCCGCTCCTCGCCGATCCGTCGCGGCTCGTCCGGCTCGACGCCGCGTGGGCGCTCTCGACGGAGTTGCCCGCCGGCTCCGCGAGCCGCACCGAACTCGACGCCTACCTCGCCGTTTCAGCCGACCAGCCCTCGGGTCGGATGCGGCTCGGCCAGGATCTTTTCAACCGCGGGCAGGCCGCCGCGGCCGAGGCGCACTTGCGCAAGGCGGCCGAATGGGACGCCAACTCGCCCGGCATTCACGACACGCTTGGCATCGTCCTCAACGAAAACGGCAAACCCGCCGAGGCCGCCGCCTCGCTCTGGCGCGCCGCGCAGCTCAATCCCACCGACGCCACCTCCGCCTTCAACGCCGCCCTCGCCTTCGCCGGCGCGCGCAAGCTCCCCGACGCCGAGTTCGCCCTGCGCGAAACCATCCGCCGCAACCCGCGCCACGACCGCGCGTGGTATAACCTCGGCCTTCTCCTCTCGCAGACCAACCGTGCCGCCGACGCCATCGCCGCCCTCACCCAAGCCGAACAAATCGCGCCGAACGTCGCCGACTATCCCTACGCCCGCGCCACGATCCTCTGGCAAACGGGCGACCGGCCCGCCGCGCAAGCCGCCGCCCAACGCGCCCTCGCGATCGATCCGAATCACGCGCCCTCGCGTCAGTTTTTGCAACAAGCGGGACGCTGATATGTAGCCGGGGTCGCTGACCCCGGCCCGGCCTCAACGAGGCCGGCTACAAGAATCCACCCTACTTCGCCCTACCGCAGCAGCGTCGCGCCGCCGTCGATATCGTAGGCCGA
>JANXSC010000653.1 GCA_025352845.1 Opitutaceae bacterium | reverse complement strand
GGACTCGGGCAGCAAGACCAGCCACGCCGCGATCGTGGCGCGGTCGATGAAAATCCCCTCCGTGGTTGGCGTGCGCAACCTCACGAAACGCGTGACGAATGGCGACTGGGCCATCGTCGATGGTTACGATGGTGTCGTGATCCTGAATCCTTCGGAGAGCACGCTGTTCCGCTACGGAAAAATCCAGGAGCGAAAAAAAACCTTCGAGGCGCGGTTGCTGGAGGCCAACGAACAGCCGGCCGTCACGCTCGACGGCGTGGCGATTTCGCTCATGGCCAACATCGAGAAGGCCGATGAGGTGGCCAAGGTGAAGAGCTATCGCGCCGATGGCGTCGGGCTCTATCGCACCGAGTTTCTGTTTCTCAGTTCCGCACGGATTCCCTCTGAGGAAGAGCAGTGCGTCGCTTACAAGGCCGTGGTCGAGGCGATGGCGCCGCAGCCGGTCGTCATCCGCACTCTCGACCTCGGCGGCGACAAACCGATGGCGGGCCACGCGGATCTTTTTCCGAGGGAGAACAACCCCTTCATGGGTTTCCGCGCGATTCGGTTCTGCCTTGAGCACACGGATATTTTCAAGAACCAGCTCCGCGCCATCCTGCGGGCGAGCGCGTTTGGCAACGTGCGCGTGATGTATCCCATGATCAGCGGCGTGGAGGAACTCGCGCGCGCCAACGCCGTGCTCGCCGAGTGCGCGGCCGAGCTGAAATCCCGCGGCGTGCCCTTCGACGAGGCGCTCCCCATCGGCACGATGATCGAGATTCCCAGCGCGGCGGCGACGGCCGATCTGCTGGCGACGCAGTGCTCATTCTTCAGCATCGGCACCAACGATCTCATCCAATACCTGCTCGCCATCGACCGGGTGAACGACCGGATTGCGCACCTCTACGAGCCCACGCATCCGGCGGTCGTCCGCACGCTGCGCCACATCGTGGATGAGGCGCACCGGCAGAAGATTCCCGTGAGCGTGTGCGGCGAGATGGCGGGCGATCCCGTGTTTGCGCCACTCCTGCTCGGGCTCGGGATCGACTGCCTCAGCATGTCGCCGACCTGGCTGCCCTCGGTGCGCTACCTGATCCGCGCGATGACGATGGCCGATGCCCGCGCGCTGGCCGCCGAGGCGCTGACGCTCGGATCGGCGAAGGAAATCCTCGCACTATGCGACGCCTTCTACCGCACGCGGGTGAAGACGGAATAGCGACCGATGCCCAATCGGGTAACGGCGTTGTCACCTCTCAGGATTTGCGAATTCCACCGCAGCGCGTATGACAATCGCGTCAACCGCATGAAATTCCCTGGTTCTCTCTTGCGCGCGGGCGCATGGCTGCTTGGTGCCGGCGTGATGCTGGCCGGCTCCGGTTGCTTCGGCATCTTTGTGCCCAAGCACAAGGTCCTGGTTGATGCGATCAGTGCCCCCGGGGTCACCAAGCCGACGGGAAAATCCTACCGGCTGGTGGCCAAAAAAACGACCGTCACGCAGGCGCAGGTCGATGTGAAAGTTGTCAAGGCCTGCCTCGATGCGGCGCTCGTGGGCCTCGGGATGTTCGAGCCGCCGCCGAATGTGGCCCCGGAAATTTTTATCGAGGTCTCCTACGGCACCGACATGGCCGGGCGCACCGACCCCTCGGGCCGGGAAACTTTCCTCCAGCTCTCCGCGCGTGACAATCCGGGCCGCTCGGTCGACAAGGCGACGGGCACCGAACTCTGGGATGTGCGCGTCGCCGTGCTCGGCCTCGCCGGCCGGGTGGAAGCGGCGATGCCGCTCCTTTCCGCCGTGGCGGTCACGCACCTCGCGACCGACTCGCACATGGAAACGAAAATCGATATTCCGCGAAATTCCCCGATGATCAACTCAGTGCGCGAGGCCGCGATTAAAAATCTTGAGGGCGGGACGCCGCCGGCGGGCGCGACCGACGCTGCGGCCCTGACGCCGGTGAAATAATTCGGGGCGCCTAACGCAGCGCCGCGGCGAGCGTATTGGCGGCAGCCTGCCACGTTGGGAGCGGGCGAGCTGTCGCTTCGCGCGTGAGTCGATTCGCGAGCGCGTCGTCGGTGACGATGCGCCGCAGGGCGTCCTTCCAGGCCGCGGAATCGTTGGGGGGGACGGGCAGGCAGCCGCCGCTGTCGGCATTCTCGCGCAACACCGGCAGATCGCTGCACACGCAAGGCACGCCGCGCCAGAGCGATTCGAGCAGCGGCAGTCCGCAGCCCTCGGCGATCGTGGGGAAAACGGTGGCGCGGGCCATCGCGTAGAGGTGGGCGAGCGTCGCGTCGTCGGCCGCTTCGTGAAAATGCAGCGTGTCGCGATGCGTGCGCCGGAGTTGTTTGATTTGTGCGGCGATGGGCCGGCCGAAGTGCGGGTTCACACGGCCGACGAGGTGGAGTTCAAACGCCAGACCCTCGGCCCAGAGTTGCGCGCAGACGTCGAGGAGCAGCGCTTGGTTTTTCCGCGGCTCGATGATTCCGACGCAGAGCAACCAAGGGATCGCGGGCACGAGTCGGCTCGCGCCGCGCGGCGTGCCATCGAAGTCAGCGCCGAGCGGTAGCACATCAACAGGCGGCACCTGCTCCACGCCCTGCCAGCGCCAGAAACCGAGCAGCTCCTCGCGACTCGCCTGCGACACGGCCCACACGCGATCGAAACGCGCGAGGAGTTTCATGTAGCCTGGATGGCGGGCGACGCTCTGCGGCCAGGTGATGTGCGGATGCTTCAGCGGAATCGCGTCGTGGAAAACGGCGGCGAGCCGGCAGCGCCGCGCGGCGAGAAACGCGGTGAATCCCGGTCGCTCTTCCTCGGAAAATAGCTCGGTGGTGAGAAACCAATCGTCGTGCTGCGGCGTGATTGCGTGCCATGCGCCGCCGGTGGCGGCGGAGCCGAGGCCGGCGCGCAGCCGGGCGCTGACGCGCGTGAGGCCGGAGCGGTGGCGCGCGTCGCCGGTCTTCGTCGTGTCGAAAAAAATCATGGGCGCACAGCCGCGACCTCGGGCGCGGCCGTGGCGGCGGGCGGCGGCGCGGCGATCGTGCGCTCGAAGTGGGTGAGGAGGCGGCGGGCGTTTTTATGCGCGTCGAAGTTCTCCTCGACCCAGCGGCGCGCGGCGGCGCGGAGCCGCTCGGCAAACGGATCGTCGAGGGAGAGCCGGCGCAGCGCGGAGACCCAGTCGCCCGGCAGGTCGACGGGCGCGACGAGTCCGGTGATGCCCTGCGTGATCGCCTCGGTGGTGGCGGCGACGGGCGAGGTGAGCACGAGCACGCCGGCGGCCATCGCCTCTGGAATCACGTTGGGCAGCCCGTCGCGATCGCCGCTTGGCGCGATGACGCCGGTATGGAGGAGCACGTCGGCCCAGAGGAGTTGGTTCCAGACTTCGTGCTGGGGAAGATGACCTGTAAACGTAATGTGCGCGGCGACGCCGAGGTGGCCGGCGAGTTTTTCGAGTTCGGCGCGCAGCGGACCCTCGCCTACGATCCGCGCGGCAAACGGCACGCCGGCCGCACGCAGCGCCGCGTAAATGCGGAGCTGGTGATCGAGGCCCTTTTTTTCCACGAGGCGCGCGACACACACGAGGTGCAGCGGCGCGCGTGACGCGCGCAGCGGTTTCATCGCCGGCAGTCGGTCGAGGCCGCGGCGGATGCAGTGGATTTTTTCCTTGGCGAGACCGCGTTCCAAGAGTGCGCGACGGCCCATCTCGGTCGAGGTGTGGATAAATGCGGCGTGTTCCAGTTTGTCGTTCAGCCACCAGTCGCCGCCGTGCTCGTAGATGTCGTATGCGTGGGCGGCCGCACTGAAACGGTGGCCGTCGAGCCGCCAGAGCAGCCACGCGGCGGTGGCCGGCGCGCCGCCCCACGCGGCGTGGATGAGCGCCGGCGGATTTTTCCGAAACTCGTGCGCGAAGAGACAGGCGAAACCGGCACCGAGCATGTTCTCCCAAAAATTCATCCACGACGGTGCGCGCCGCGTGAAGAGCCCGCGCAGCACCTGCCGCAGCACCGCGGGCCGCCGCCACGACTCAAACGGAATCATCCAGACGAGGGTGAGGAGCCGCCACTTGTTGAAGCGCGCGACACTGAGCCCGCGAAAACTGCCGCCGCCGCCCCAGAGCGAAAAGATGCGGAGCTGCACGCCGTGCTGCTTCATCGCGATGATCTCGCGCTGGAGAAACGTCTCCGTGTTTTTCGGAAACGTGGTGAAGAGATAGGCGATGACGGGCGGCGGCGCGGACAAGGTGGCGCGAAGCTAGAGCGTCCGCCGCGCCGCGGCCAAGCGGATTGCGCACCGATTGCAGCGTGATGACGCGGAGTGCGCTACGGGCGCGCCGAAGCGCCCGCGTCGCCCTTCGGGAACGGCGTGCGCGAGCTGCGCGGGGCGTCGGCCTTGTCGGGTGGAAACGCGCGACGCTGCAACTTCTCGTGCGCGGCCTCGTTGCCGAGCGCGACGAGTTCGTCGATCAGCACGGTGGGGTCTTCCTCGTAGCGGAGTTTCAGGAAATTCTCGCGCACACCGGCGTGGGCGGTCGGGTTGGCCATCCACGTGCCGATGATGCGGGCGAAGTCGGCGGCGTCCTCAATTTTTTCGGAGGCGGCGCCGTTGCGGAAAAATTTCCACGTCAGTTCCTCCTGCGGCATGATGCCGCCAAAGGCGTTGAAAATGATCGGGCAGCGGAAGTGGAGGGCCTTGGCGCAGGTGGTGGTGCCGCCGCGCGTCACGATGGCGTCGCTCGCCTGCATCAGGAGGTGGACGCTGTCGGAGTAGCCCTCGATGTGGCAGGCGAACTCCGGGTGCGTGGCGCGCCAGTGGACGAGTTCGTTGTAGGTCTCCTTGTTTTTTCCGCAGATGATGATCGCCTGGATGCGGCCGGCGTGGGCGAGCAGCGCGGGGAGGAGGGCGAAGTGGTTGTTGGCGCCGTTGCCGCCGGTGGCGAGGAAGACGGTGAATTTTTCCGGGTCGAGGCCGAGCTGCTTCACGAGGAAGGCGCGGCGCTCCGCGGGGCCGAGCACTTCGAGGTGTTGGCGCGGCAGCATGAGGTAGCCGCGCACGCTGGCTTTCTCGGCGGGGATGCCGCACTTCACCGCATAGTCGCGGGCCGTCGGAGTGCGCGACACATAGAGATCGGCGGTGGGCTCGATCCAGTTACGCGAGTAGCCCCAGCCGCCGGAAAATTCACCGCAGTAGGTCGCGCAGCGGACCTTCTCCGCACCGAGCGTTTTGCGCGCGAGCTGAAAATAGCCGCGGTTGAGGCAGTCATGCACGCTGAACACGAGGTGCGGCTGGTAGTCGCGCAGCACTTCGAGATAGTAGCCGGCGCCGAAGGTGACACGGCGGGTGTTCAGGTAACTCAGCAGCTCGACGAGCGCGTAGAAAACTTTGTGCAGCCAGGGCGCCGCGCGCTGGATCCGGTTGTAGAGATTGACGCCCGTGCGATTCACCACGGAGGACTTTTCGAGCATCTGCTCGATGCGCACGTCGACGTCGTGCCGGTAGAGCTGGAAACACCACTCGGCAAACGCCTCGGCGCGCGCGTCGTGACCGCCACCGGTGCTCGAAGTCAGGACAAGGATGCGAAGCTTGGGCATGGGCGTCAGCCGACGTCGAAATACTTCGCCTGCACACGGCGCTTGAGCGGCAACGAGCCGAAGCGCGCCGAGAACGGCGCGACGACGGCCTGAAAAAATCGCCCCATGCGCACCGTGCCGCTGCGCTGGCGCAGCAACGCGCGGCGCAGGGCTGCGGCGGCGTGCGCGGGATCGTGGCCCTTCGTCATCATCGCGGAGAATGCCGCCCACGCCCGCTGCACGCGCGGCGGCGGATTTTTTTGCGGATGGCGCACCGAGCCCTCGATGGCGACGCCGCGGAC
>JANXSC010000613.1 GCA_025352845.1 Opitutaceae bacterium | reverse complement strand
GCGAATTTGCGCCGCCGCCGGGAAATGTTACGCGCGCTTGACGCGCATCGCGCCGCTTGCGCCGTGGCCTCGCCTCGGTTCTCAATCGCTGCTGCTTCCCCGCCACCATGCCGCTCCCTCCCATCCTGTTTGAAGACGACGCGATGATCGCGTTCGACAAGCCCAGCGGCCTTTTCGTCGCGCCCGACCGCTGGGACAAGAAGCGGGAAAACCTCATGGGCCTCGTGCACGACCATCCGCGCTACGGGCACGGCGTCGCCAACGTCCACCGGCTCGATGCCGACACGAGCGGGCTCCTGCTCTGCGCGAAGACGAAGCTCGCGCTGGATTTTCTCAGCGGCCAGTTCCAGTCCAAGACGGTCGAAAAAAAATACCACGCCTTCGTCGCCATCCTGCCCGCTGAGGCCGCGATGAAAGTGATCGCGCCGGTCCGCGACACGATCGGCGCGCTGCCCGATGCCTTCACGGTCGAGGTTGCGCTCGGCGAGGATGAGCGACAGCCGGGGAGGATGCGCGTCTTCAAGGGCCGGGGCGGCAAGGAGTGCGTCACCGAGTTTCGCACGCTGGAGCGTTTCCGCGGCTCGGCGCGACCTGGCGCGATCGCATCCGGCTATGCGTTTGTCGAATGCCGGCCGCTCACGGGCCGGACACACCAGCTCCGCATCCACCTCGCCGCCGCCGGCGCGCCGATTCTCAACGATCCGTTCTACGGGAATCCGGACATCACGCTGCGGTTGTCGGACCTCAAGCGCGGCTACAAGGGGCGCGAGGAGGAGAAGCCCCTGCTCGGTCGCCTCGCGTTGCACGCGACCGAACTCACGCTCAAGCACCCGACGACGCGCGAGCCGATCACGATCACCGCGCCGACGCCGCATGAATTCGAGGTGGCGCTGAAGTATCTGCGGAAATTTTCCGCGATACGCTGAGCGCCGGCGGAGTGGGTGTTGTCCAAATTCCACCGCGCGCTGCTATTACGCGGTTGTCGCTCGCCAACCCCGTTGCACCCATGATCCAACCCTGTCGCTTCGCCGTGTTCGTTTCCCTCTCGCTTGGTTCGCTGGCGCTGGCCCAGACCGCCCGCCGGCCGGAGGAAACCGTCACGCTCTCCGAGTTCACCGTCACCGAAACCTCGGACAACAGCTACGTCGCCTCCGAGTCGATCACGGGCACGCGCGTGCGCACGCCGATCAAGGACCTCACGTTCACGGTGAACGTGATCACGAGCGAGTTTCTCAACGACTTCGCCTATTTTGAAATCAACGATCTCGGCTACACGAGTTCGGTGAGCAATTTCGACAACGGCGGCGGCAACGTGAACATGCGCGGCTACGGCGCGACCTCGTTTCTGCGCAACGGCTTTCTCCGCCTCGGCCTCGTCGATCGCGTAAACGTCGATCGCATCGAGGTGATCAAGGGACCATCCGCCGCGATCTACGGCATGACGACACCGGCCGGGATGGTGAACATCATCACGCGCCGCCCGAAGGACCGCCCGGCGCAGAGCTTCTCGATCGCGACCGGCGACTACAACACCACGCGGGCCGATCTCCACGCGACGGGCCCGCTCGGTGCCTCGGGCCGCGACAGCTACGCGTTCAGCGCGGGCTTTCACGAGCGCGACTACGACACGCCGTGGAATTTCACGCGCACGAAAACCGGCTCGCTCGCCGTGCTGCACAAATTTTTCGGCGGCGGCACGCTCCTCGCCGAGGCCGAGTGGCTCGCGCGTCGCACCAATCCCGGCGGTGCGATTCCGTTTCGCTCCGTCTCGAACGCGCCCGCCACCGCGCGCATCCAGGGCCTCGCCACCGAGCTGAAATATTTCAACCAAAACGGCCCGACCTCCGAGCAGAACCGCGACGTGTCCTCGCTCAACCTCACCTATGAAAACCGCCTCTCCGATGCGTGGTCGGTGCGCCTCGGCGGCGCGGCATTTCACCGGCACTCGCTCGCGTTCAACAACGGCAACAGCCCGACCTTCGATGTCCTCACGCGCCGCCTCACCGGCCGCACCGTGAGCAAGGCCTGGATCAGCGAGGATGGCGCCGCCGCGCAGGCCGACCTCCTCGCGCACTACAAGATTTTCTCCGGCAAACTCGACAGCAAGACACTCTTCACCGCCGACCACTCGCAGTATTGGAAATACAACCCGACGAAACAGCTCCCCGCCGCGGTCAACGCCAACCCCGCGTTCTACTCCGCGAGCCTCAGCGTCGACAACCCCGACTACCGCGTGCCCGCGTTCGACTCCTCGGTTTACACGAACCTCAACCGCAAGCTCGTCAGCCGCGTCGACGTGAACGGCGGTTTTCTCCGCGAGCAGGTCACCGCGCTCGACGGCCGGCTCATCGGCATCGTCGGCACGCGTTTCGATTACGTGGCCTTCAATTTCTGGGACAAGGCCGCCGCCGCCGCGAATCCCGCCTCGACCACGACGATCACGCACTTCCTCGACCGCCAGTGGTCGCCGATGATCGGGGTGAACTACAAGCTCGTGCCGTCGGTCGCGTTCTACGCGAACCGCACGAATTCCTTTTCGCCGAACGCGCAGCGCGCCACGGCCGGCCTCAACGCCAGCGAGTCCTCGCGCGGCGTCGATTACGGTTTCAAGGCCGGCTTCTTCGAGGACAAACTCCAGTTCACGCTCGGCGGCTACTACATCAACCGCGTCGGCGTGAGCGTCACCGAGGTCAATGCCGCCGGCGTGCAGGTCGCGACTTCCGCCGGTGACCAAAACGCCAAGGGCGTGGAACTCGACTTCACGTGGCGCGCGACCGGCGACCTCACCTTCCTCGGCGGCTACGGTTACTGTAACGCGCGCGTCGTGGCCAACGGCCGCGACCTCGACTCCATCGGCCGCCGCCCCTCGAAAATACCCGTCCTCAACTACGGCCTCGCCGCGAAATACACCGTGCCCGCGCTGAAGGGCCTCGCGTTCAACGCGGGCCTCACGTTCACCGGCCAGACGTTTCCCGACTCCACCGCCGGCGGCATCACCGAGGGCGCGACGAGTGCGCGGCGCGGCTTTGTCCTCTCGCACGACGGCCGCCGCGACCTCTCGCTGCCGAGCTACACGATTGTTGACGCGGGCGTGAGCTACCGCTTCCGCCCCGCCGCCTCGAAGTTTGCGCACACCGTCCGCGCAAACGTGAAGAACCTCGCCGACCTCGACTACATCGACATGCAGAAGAAACCCGGTGACCGCCGCGGCTTCTATGTCAGCTACGCGGTGAACCATTGAGGGTAGGGCGGGCTTCAGCCCGCCTTCTGTCTCGACTCTTGGCGGACTAAAGTCCGCCCTACCTTTCTCCCCATGCACCAAAAAGATCTCACCCGTCGCGAAGTCATTCGCACCGCCACCTTCGGCGCGCTCGCGCTTCCATTTCTCAACGCGCGTTCGTTCGCCGCCGCAACCGCCGCGCCCGCCATGGAGGCACCCATGAAGCCCGAAGCCCTCCGTCTCGGTGTCGCCTCCTACTCGCTGCGCAATCTCACGCTCGACGAGGCCATCG
>JANXSC010000370.1 GCA_025352845.1 Opitutaceae bacterium | reverse complement strand
AGTGCCCCGGCCAAGTGACCTGGACCTTAGCTAAAACGTTTTTTCTTCAAGCACTCCGACACGTCAACTCCATTTTATTTTCCCGCTAAAACAAAACGCCCCGCACCGGTTCTACCACTCAGTCCCGGCTTTCAGCCACGTGCGGTCGACGCGCGCAGCACCGGATCCACGGGAATTTCAACCTTGAGCGGAGGAAGTCCACCCTGCGCCAGTTGCCGCAGCAGCAGGCGGCTGGCTTCCTTCCCAAATTCGCCGCGCTCCACACCCACGACGGAGAGGGGTGGATCAAAAAAAGCCGAGATGTCGTAGTCGCCCACGCCCACGACCGCGATGTCGCCGGGGATACTCAGGCCCTTTTCCTTGATCGCGTGATAGGCGCCCAGCGCCATGCTGTCGGTGACCGTGTAAAGTCCGTCGATCCGCCCGCCGTGATCCAGATAACGGATCATCGCATCGTAGGCCGCCATCTCGGACAACTGGCTGGCGACAATTTCCTGAGCCGGCCGGCCGAACTGGCCGGCGACCGCCTTCATAAAACTGTCCACGCGGCCCTGGGTGGTCTGCGTGAGCGGACTGCCGTGCAAGACGGCGAGGTTTCGGCGTTTGGCTTGAAATAGGACGGTCGCCGCGCGTCCGCCCGCCTCGGGATCCTCGACCACGCACGAGTAGCGGGGGATGGCGCGGTTCACGAGCACGACCGGGAAGGGCAGATGCGAACGATTGAGAAACTGATCGTCCTCGGGGGTCGTGTTGGTGATGATCGCCGCGTTGAAATGATCGCCGGTCAGCAGGCCGGGCATGCGGCGCAACTGCCCGGCGGAAAACATTTCCACCATCAGGGAAAACGACATCCCCGCCACGCCGCGCCCGCCCTCGCCCACCGCATCGTGCAATCCCTTGATCAGATGGCTGGCGAGGCTGAGCGGTGCCTCGTAGCTCGTGATGAAGGCGAGGACGATGTTGTGCTTCTGGCCCGTGCCGCTGCGCAGGCGCCGCGCGCTGATATTGGGCAGATAGCCTAGCTTGGACGAGGCCGCGCGGATTTTATCCACGGTCTCCTGCGAGATGCGCCGCTCGACGTGTCGGTTGTTCAGCACCGAGGAAACCGCGCCGATAGAAACGCCGGCATGGTCGGCGATGTTTCGCACGGTCACGCGACTGCGAGCTTGGCTGGTGGATTTGGCCATGAAGGATGCTGCTGTCACTTGGCTGGCGTCATTCGTCCGCCGAGGCAAGACCCCGCTCCGGCGACGCCGCGAATGACGCTGAAGGCGTTTTTGCTAAAACGATTTTTCCTTGTGCGGCAATTTCCTTTCGCCATGACTCGCGCGGTCGTCATCTCCGCTCCGCCATGATTTTCACCGCCCCGCCCGCTCCTGCCCTCCCCGCGCGGCTCTGCGCCCACGGCATTCCGCTCGACCTCGGTTCGGAAAAATTCGGCTTCCTCCACGAGACACCGGCCGGCGCGGACGTCGCCCTGCTGCACCGCCGCATGGAGGACGATGGCTATCTTTATCTGCGCGAATTCTGGCCCCGGGAAAAAATCCAGGCCGTGCGCGATTCCATCACGGGCCAGCTCGCCCGTCTCGGCTTTCTCAAGCCCGGCACTCCGCCCGAAGAAGTGCGCTTCGACGGCCGCGAGGTCGGGCGCGCGATGGGCAACCCGCTCAACCAGCACGACCCGTTGCTGCGGGACCTCGTCTTCGGGCCGCGCATCCTCGATTTCTTTCAGGCCTTTCTCGGCGGCCCGGTGCGGCACTTCGACTTCATCTGGTTCCGCACGAAAGGCTCCGGCCTCGGCAGCCCCATTCACTGCGATCTCGTTTACATGGGCCGCGGCACGAACGATCTCTATACCACCTGGGTGCCGCTCGGCGATGTCAGCCTGGAACTCGGCGGTCTGCTCGTGCTCGAGGGTTCGCATAAAAAAGGTGAGCAACTCAAACCCTACCTCTCGCGCGATGTGGACGACTACTGCACCAACCGCGAGGATGCCGCCGACTATGCCTCGGGCAAAAAATGGTGGGACGGCACGCTCTCGAAAAATGCCGCCGCACTCCAGGATAGCCTCGGTGGCCGCTGGCTCACCTCGCCCGAGTTTCGCATGGGCGACGCCATGATCTTTAACATGACGCTCGTGCACGGCAGCCTCGACAATCAGACCGACCGCTTCCGCCTGTCCACCGACACCCGCTACCAACTCGCCACCGAACCCGTGGACGAGCGTTGGGTCGGAGAAAAACCGCCCGGCCACATCCTGGCCCAGCGCCGCGGCCGCGTGTGCTGAGGATATTTCTCCGACGTTATTTTTCCGCCCGACGCACCCGCGTTCGACCCCAACCCCACCCACCCCGCATGACTGGTTTAGAACTTCGCGCCGCGCTGCATTCCGGCCGCCGCACCTACGGCACCCTAGTCGCCTCCACCTCGCCGCGGTGGGTCCCCCTACTCGCCGGCATGCCGCTCGATTTCGTCTTCATCGACACCGAGCACATCACCATCGATCGGGAGAAACTCTCCTGGATGTGCCACGCCTACGGTTACGCCGGCCTCGCGCCGGTGGTGCGCATCCCCTCGCCGGATCCCTACGCCGCCTGCCAAGCGATCGACGGCGGCGCCTGCGGACTCGTCGCGCCCTACATCGAGACGGCCGCACAGGTGCGTGCACTCGTCGGCGCCGTGAAACACCGCCCGGTAAAAGGCGCCAAGCTCGACGCCGCGCTCGGCGGGCAAACGCCCTTCGAGCCCGCGCTCGCCGCTTACGTCGCGACGCACAACCGGGCGAATTCCCTGATCGTTAACATCGAGAGCGGCCCCGCCATCGCCGCACTCGATGAAATCCTCGCCGTCGAGGGTCTCGACGCCGTGCTCATCGGTCCGCACGACCTCTCCTGCAGCCTCGGCCAGCCCGAGCGCTACGACACCCCCGAGTTCGACGCGGCCGTGGAGACTATTTTTCGCAAAGCCCGCGCGGCGGGCGTCGGCGCAGGAATCCACTCATGGATGTCCGCCGAGCGCGAGGCCGCGTGGTGCGCCGCCGGGGCCAATTTCATCATCCATAGCTCCGACATCATCGCGACCCGCGACACGCTCTCC
>JANXSC010000599.1 GCA_025352845.1 Opitutaceae bacterium | reverse complement strand
CGCAACCCAGGGCGTTGCCCTGGGCTGGCATGGATCGCCCCTGTGGGGCTTGGAATGAGGGGCGGGCACTTTGCATGGGCATGAGGTGGATGCGGTTCATCTCCCGGAGAGGCTCTTGGCCTGGCGGATCATCCATTCAAGTTTCTTCGGGCGCGGGTCGGCGCCGTAGATGGCGGGCACGCCGTTCAGCAGGCCGAGCAGGCGGTCACTGGTGACTTCGGCAGCGTAGGGATTGGCGGCGAGCATTTCGGAAAACGCGCTGGCCGTGCCCGCGAGGCGGAGACTGGAGCTGGCTTGTTCGAGCGGCTGCGCGTTCGTGGTGAAAGGCACGGCCCACTCGTGCTCGCGGTAGTCCGATGTGCCGGGCACTTTGAACCGCACCCGCACCGTGGCGAGGTCGCCTTCGCCGCGCGGATTCACTTCCACGACGTAGAGCGCGTTGCCGCTTTCCGCCGCGCCGATCTCGGCGGCATCGACGGTGTTGTCGCGGAACTGCTCCTTCTTGAGCTGATGTTTCGCATAGCCGATCTGCCGATACGCAGTCACGCGGCGCGGGTTGAACTCGACCTGCACTTTCACGTCCGACGCCGCCACGCGTAGCGCACCGGCGAGCTGCCCGGCGAAATTTTCCGCGGCCTCCTCGGGCGTGTTGATGAAACCGTAGCGGCCATCGCCGTTGCGCGTGAGCTGTTCGAGCAAGTCGTCGTTCAAGCCTTCCCAGCCGATGCCGAAGCAGTCGAGCGCGACGCCCTGCTTGCGGTGCGCCTCGACCTTTTGCTTGAGCGCGTCGGGATTCACATCGCCGAGATTCGCCGCGCCGTCGGTGAGCAGGACCACGCGGCTGATGCCGCCGGCCTGGTAATGCTTCAGCGCGGTCGCGTAGCCGAGGTCGAGCGCGGCGGCGAGATTGGTGCCGCCCTGCGGCGTGATCTCGCCGACGCGCGCGGTCACTTCCGCGGCCTTGTCGCCCGCCACGCCATCGGCCCAGAGCCGCGGCGTGCGGGCGAAAGTGACGACGCTCAGCTTGTCCTGCGGCTGCAATTGCGCGGCGAGCACGCGCAGCGCCTCGCGCACGATGTGCACGCGATCCGCGCGCTCCATCGAGCCGGAGTTGTCGAGCAGCAGCACGAGATTCAGCGGGCGGCCCGGCTGGCGGCCCGCGGCGGCGGTCTTCACCGAGAGCCGCAGCAGATCGCGATTTTGCGCAAAGGGATAGCGCGCCCGCTCCGCGGCAAAAGCCAGCGGCGCACCGGCGGCAGGCTCGGGATCGCGGTAGTCGAACGCATTGATGAACTCCTCGCTGCGCACGCCGCCCGGCTCGGGCATCTGGCCTTTTTCCAGACTCGCCGCCGCGAGCTTGAAAGCCACGTCGCTGACATTGAGCGAAAACGTGGAGAAGGCATTCGCGCTCGTGGCGATCTCCGGCTGCGGCACGGGCGCGGGCGCGGCGGGCTTTTGCGCAGCAGGCTTGTCGTCCGATTCCTTCGCCACGACCTGCTTCACCCCTTGCTCCAGCCTGGCGATCTCGACGGATTTGCCCACGCTCATTTTCTTCTCATCCGACGCTTTCACTTTGGTCCGCAATTCCGGCTCTGCGCGGACGGCGAGTTCATCAATCGAATCGTAGAGGTGCCGCGCGAGCACTTCGGGTTCCGGTGCCGCGCTGGAGGGCTTGCTGGCAGGCATCGGCTCGCCCAAAGCCGCCTTGGAATGCTGCTTTGCTTGCTTGGCCTTTTCGACCTTGGCGCGAAATTCCGGCCCGGCCACTTTGTTGTAATAGCTCAGGCCTTCGCTCGCTACGGCCTGTCGGGCGGCTGCGTCCCAGGCAACTCCCTCCGAAGCTGTATTAAAATTCAACTTCGCCGTTTCGTCGTCGCTCCAGAACCTGGTCTGAGCCACTGGTTCTCCCTTCGATTCATCCGCGCTCACGAATCCGTCCAAATCCAAATCCTTCCCGCCTTTTTCGCCGCGATTGATGAAGCCTCCAAACTCGACGGCCTTCGTCGCGAGTTTCGTGTCGAGCCCCAGCGCAGTGTTTCTGCCGAAGGTTTCGGATTCTTTCCGATCCGCCGGAGCAGCCGAAAGCGCATCGTCCATCAATCCGGCGCGGTTTTCAAACCGCTGGTAGCGGGTGGCGGTTTCTTCCAGGGCCAAAGGTGCGCGGCGCAGTTCCAGTTCGTCCGCCATCTGGTCGGGCAGGCTCTTGGCGAACGCGGCCTTTTTTTCAAACCAGCCGAGCGCATTGGCGTCATCCGCTTTGGCGATGGCCTCGCCGCCGCGCGCGGTGCCGCCCGTGGAGGCATTGGCTCCGCGGAGGCCGAATTCACTTTGCGCATCGGCGAGCTT
>JANXSC010000545.1 GCA_025352845.1 Opitutaceae bacterium | reverse complement strand
CCGCTCACCGAGCGTTCGCGGTTTTTGCCGAGGGTCATATCCCAGAAACGCAATGATACCGGGGATAAAGCGGATTTCAGGCTCTGACCTACCACTCTCCCAATTGATGAGCGCTTGCCTACCCACCCGATTCGGCGGTAGGCAAGCGCTCATCAATTGGGAGAGTGGTAGGTCAGAGCCTGAAATCCGCTTTATCCCCGGTATCATTGCGTTTCTGGGATATGACCCTCGGCAAAAACCGCGAACGCTCGGTGAGCGGCTGATGGCCTTCTGTGTGACGAAAGGATGGGCGCGTCCAAGACTCGCGAAGGAGCCGCGGGTTGACTCGTCAACGTTAGCCCGATGGGAGACCGGCAAGCGGCTGCCGTGGGGGAAGTATGTTGGTGGGGTGACCAAGTTGCTTCGCGAAGGGGTTGCACATGCGTCTGAGCCGCCTTGACGTTGCGCACGCGACGATTTGCCATCGGGTTCGTCGACCTCACACACTCCATTCTCATGAAACGGCTTGGTAACGCAATAGTGTTAGTCGTCCCTTTGGGCTTACTCGGTTGGATGGAGGTGTCGTCGCGAAAAAATTATGAGCCGGGGCATGAGAGAGAGACGGTGACGGCCGTCGTGAGCGACGGCGTTTATTAAAGGCTGGGTTCTCGGTCGTTTTCTTGCGCTTCATGCAACGGGACCCCGTTGGCGTGTTCTTAAGTTCGCAGTTTCTCAGCCAGCTCGATGAAATCCGCAGCCGGTTGCGCGAGCTCGGCTACCGCTGCGTGATTCCGACGCACGCTCAACGGCGCGACTGAGCCACCGGTCGCCGCGCCAATGGCCACGCCGCTAGCGCCCCCAGCACGCCGCCCGCCAGCACGTCGAGCGCGACGTGCTGCCCTGTCGCGAGCGTCGAATAGGCGATGCCGAGCGCCCAGAGGACATTGCCCGCGCGCACGGCCACCCCGGCTCCGATCACGCGCAGCACCCGCCCGACCCACAGCGCCGCAATCACCGCAAACGCCACGTGCAGCGACGGACACGCGTTACCCGCCGCATCCACCGTTTTCAGAAACGCCAGCGAAGGATGCGCCGACCAATCGACGTCCAGCGGCGGCACCGCCGTGGGCCAGAAGTAGAAAAACGTGAGACCGACGACACTCAGCGCGATCGCCGTGAGCGCGTGCGCCCGCAGTTCCGCGCGCTCCTTCAACAGCGCAAACGCGAGCAGCACATAGACCCACAGCGAAAAATAGAGCGGCAGCGCCTCCGCCCGAATCGTCACCAGCCGGTCCACCCATGTGAGCGGCATCACCGTGACCGGAAACTGCGGATGCCGCAGCACGTAAAAATAGGCCGTGAAGAACATCGCGATGCCCACCGTCAGGCCCACCGTCTTGACCGCCCAAAGTGCCCTCAACCGCACGCCCACCTCTTGCATGACGCTGCCGCGGCTGGGCGTTTCCGAATGATTCATGGGCGCGCCCGACTACGCGCCCGCCGCAAGCCCCATACGGCGCGCCCGTCGCACCGCGTGAAATAAAAGGATTCGGTTGCTTGAACGTTTTCTCCGCGAGACCGCCGTCGAGGTCGCTAAGTTGGTCGCCGAAGTTCGCGAGGACTGCAAGGAAATGGGATCTTCAGGGAGCGGGCCGGGAGGGGTTTATCGTGCTCGCTTTAGTCAAATCCGCCCGTGCGCAGCGTTTCCGCAATTTCCTCGCCGCCACCCGAGCCGGCCACGCCACCGCGCCTTGATAAATTGCCAGCGCGAGCACCATTCCCGCGCCTGCATAGACAAGGCCCTCCAGCGTCACCGGCACCGCCGGCTTGAATGCCGACCAAGTCCCGGCCATAATATCCGTATCCACATGGCGGACAAAAGCCCAAGGCCGCTCCCACAACGTCGCCCCCTTCAGCGCGTCCGAGGCCAGCTGTAGCTCCTTCACGCGCGCCTCCGTCTCCACGATTAAGGCGCCAAGTTTTGCCACGGGCACCGAGGCCTGCGCCCGTGTCGTCGCGATCAGCTCAGCCAAGGTGATATCACTTTCGTGCGCCACCGCCTGAAACCGCGCCAGCTGCATGAGCGCCTCGTCCAAATGCCCGCCCAGCCGCTGCAAGTATTGCTGATAAAATTCCGGCGCCTGAGACAAACCCACCGCGCCCGCCACGCAGAGCACGCGGTCGAGCAAGGTCTCACCGAAACGGCCGATCGGGCGCAGTGGAGTAAGCCAAGGAGATGCCATGTCGTCACGTTTTCCTGCAAGGAAACTGGATCTTCTGGGGTCGGGCCGGGAGGGGTTTAACGGCGAAGTCCTTCTTGAGGGCGTCCTCTTCGTCGCCGTCAATCTTGCCCTTGACGGCTTTTGCGGGCAGAGTAAATGCAAGGTCGAGGGCCGCAATGCTGAGGATGCATTTCATAGCGTCGATGAGGTTTGTCGTTGTTTTGTGAAGCAGACTGCGGCGGTTCCCCACCCAGTGGGGAAGCCGCCGATAACCCGTTTCTCTTTATTGAACACCTGTGATCTAGCTAACAAAAAATAGGACACAAAATGGGACGGCATGAAACCTCTGCAAGACTCCTGCAACGGGAATTTCATGACCTTGGAGTAACCCGCATCTTCTCCCGTTTCGACAAGATCGATGTGATGTTCACCGCATTCATTCACTTCGCTCTTATCGTCGAAGCGTTGCGGTAGTGTTCACAGCTCGCTCGGCAATGTCTCCCCTGTGGCATGCGAAAAACAAAACACACTAAACAACATCAAAGCCGCCTGAATTGGTGTCCACTTTTCGAGGCAAGCCCAGTTCTCTTCACCTCTGTTTTGGGAAAGCTCCCTTGCGCGCGGACACCGACTACGGCTCGGCAAGCCGCGCGCGCCTTCCGCTTGATCGCGGCCCTGCCACTTGTAGCCGGTCTTTCGGCTCACGCCGAACTCCGCGCCCAACTCAGTGAACGTAGAGCGGCCGGTGGCCGCGAGACTGACAAAGCGATGCATCTGTTCCATGGGGGTTACTTGGTTCCAGGCCATAGCCTGAAGTATAACCCATTTCCCCGGTCCAAGTTTTACCTATGTCCCCGGATCATACGCGGACGCGCCGGCGTGGAGTTGGCGGCCCGGGCGAAGCCGGGTAGCACGATCAGAAACGGAAAATAAAAACGAGGGTTTTAATCGATTCGACGGCGACGCGTAGAAATTTGGACGCGCGACTACGCGACGATCTTGTCGATCACCTGGCCGGAGACATCGGTCAGGCGAAACTGGCGGCCATTGTGCAGGAACGTGAGGCGCTGGTGATCGAGGCCGAGGAGGTGAAGGATCGTCGCGTGGATATCGGGGACGGTCACGGGATCGGACGCGCCGCGGTGGCCGATTTCGTCGGTCGCGCCGTGGTGATAGCCGGCGCGCACGCCGCCGCCGGCCATCCACATCAGGAAACCCTCGGGGTTGTGGTCACGTCCGCCATTGGTGCCCTGCGACTGAGGAAGGCGGCCGAACTCGCCGCCCCAGACGACGAGCGTGGTGTCGAGGAGGCCGCGGCGCTTGAGATCGGTGAGGAGACCGGCGACGGGCTGGTCGGTCATGCCGGAGAGTTTGCCGTG
This sequence comes from Opitutaceae bacterium, assembly GCA_025352845.1. Classification (GTDB taxonomy): domain Bacteria; phylum Verrucomicrobiota; class Verrucomicrobiia; order Opitutales; family Opitutaceae; genus ER46. The sequence goes on along the minus strand of JANXSC010000545.1, from coordinate 10,796 downwards.
GTTGCCCTTGAGATCGCCGTGAGCATCCCACTGTTCGTTAGGGTAGCATTGGATGAAACGCACACCGCGCTCGACGAGGCGGCGGGCGAGGAGGAGTTTCGAGCCGTAGTCGCGGCTGCGATCCTGATCCACCCCGTAGAGCGATTTCGTCTCGGCGGTTTCGGCAGCGAGGTTCACGGCGTCGGACGCGGCGAACTGCATGTTGTAGGCGAGCTCGTAGCTGGCGATCCGCGCCTCGAGATCGCGCTCGGCGGGATTGCGCGCGTAGTGGGCCTCGTTGAGTTCGCGCAAAAGATCGAGCTGGCGGCGCTGTTGCGCGTCGGTGACATCGGCGGGCCGGCGGAGATTGAGGATGGGATTATTGCCCGCGCGGAAGAGCGTGCCCTGATTCGCGCCGGGGAGGAAACCCGCGCCCCAGTTGAGCACGCCGCCCTTAGTGCCGTCGAACTTTGGCATCACGACGAACGACGGGAGTTCCTGGCTCTCGGAGCCGAGGCCGTAGCTCGCCCACGCGCCGGCGCTCGGGAATCCGGGCCGCGTGAAGCCGGTGTTCATCTGATACATCGCGGGCGCGTGGCTGTTCGAGTCGGCGCGGCACGCCTTGATGAGGCAGAGTTCGTCGATGACTTTGGCCGTGTGCGGCATCTGATCGCAGACGGAGGTGCCGCTCTGGCCGTAGCGTTTGAACGCGAAGGGCGAGCGCATGATCGGCCCGAGGTTGCCGAAAAACGGCTCGACGCTCGTGGCGAGCCGCTTCCCGTGGTAGCGCTCGAGCGCCGGCTTCGGATCGAACAGATCGAACGCACTCGGCCCGCCCTCCTGGAACAGCCAAATGACGGAGCGGGCTTTGGGCGCGAAGTGCGGCGGCTTCGGCGCGAGCGGATTGACGAAGGCGGCGGGCGCAGTGGGGGCGCTCGCGCCGAGAAGTCGGTTCGTGCCGAGGAGGCCAGAGAGTGCGAGTAATCCGAAACCGCCGCCGGCGCGCTGGAGCATTTCGCGGCGGGTGAAGGGGCGCGAGTCGGTGACGGGAGCGGACTGGTTGTGGCAGAGGGGCATGGCGGAAAAAATTTCTCGGGCGGACGAGCGGTTCGATCAGTTGACGTAAATGAATTCGTTCAAGTTGAAGACGACCTGGCAGAGGTCGGTGAGCGTGCGACGGGCGTCCCCGCCGCGGAGGGCGAGTTGTGTCTCGTAGAATTTTCCCAGGCGCGCGAGTTCGTCGGGCGTCGGCGCGCGGCTCAGCGTGAGGGCGAAGGCGCGCGACACCTGCGCGTCGAGTGAAGCGGGTGCCTCGCGCTGGAGGCGCGCCGCGAGATCGGCGCTGCGGGCGAGCACGGCGTCGTTGTTCATCAGCAGGAGCGCCTGCGTGGGGACGGTGGTGTTGAGGCGGCGGCCGCAGCTCGCGCTGCCGTCCGCGCCGTCGAAAAGTTGGAGCAGCGGGATGGGCACGGTGCGCTTGGCGTAGGCGTAAACGCTGCGGCGGTGAACCCATGCGTCGTCCTTGATGTCGGCGGGATAAGGCGAGCCGGATAAGGTGATGATCGCCTCGGGCGGCACGGGGAGAATCACGCTCGTGCCGTAGCGCTGCGGGTTGAGCCGGCCGCTGACGGCGAGGATCGCGTCGCGGAGATTTTCCGAATCGAGGCGCACGGCGCCGCGCCGCCACCACGTGCGGTTCTCGGGATCGAGTGCGAGGCGCTTCGCGTCGGAGGCCGTGCTCTGGCGGTAAACGGCGCTGAGGAGAATGCGGCGGTGCAGCGCCTTCACGCTCCAGCCGTCGGCGATGAACGCGCGCGCGAGCCAGTCGAGCAACTCGGGGAGCGCGGGCGTGTCGCCCTTCACGCCGAAGTCACTCGGCGTGCGCACAAGGCCCTCGCCGAAATGGTGCAGCCACACGCGGTTTACCATCACGCGCGCGAGCAGGCCGCCCGCGCCGGAGTCGGCGTCTGTGAGCCAGCGTGCGAGCGCGGCGCGCTGGTAGGTCGTAGGCGCGGAGTTTTCGTCGTCGGCGACGGCGGCGGGCTTGTGCGTGTCGGGTGCGTAGTTTTTCGCCGTGAGCACGTCGATGAAGCCGAGGGAGACCGGATCGCCGGGCATCGTGATGGAGCCGCGCTTCAGGATCGTTGTCGGCACGGGTTCGGCGGCGGTATCGGCATAGACGAGCGTCTTGTCCTGTCGGGAAAACCCCCGGCGGTTCAAATCGGTCGTGCGCGCGCCGAGGCCCTTGTAGGCGGCGGTCGCCTCGGCGCTCAACGCGTCGCGGACTTCCTTCACCGCGAGCGGATTGAAATCGCGGCGCGGGTCGGCGAGGCGCTCGACGTCGCGACGGTTGGCGGCGAATTTCCCCTGGACGTCGTAGAGGAAATATTTTTGCGCGATGGGGTTCTTGTTGAGGTTGGAGATCTCGACGGCGAGATCGGCCTCGGTGGCGGCGGGATTGGTTTTGAAGAACACCGCGCGCACGTGGGCGAGGTCGGCATCGAGCGTCGTCTTTTTCGGAGCGAGGATGGCCGCGATGGGGGTGCCGTATTTCTCGTGCCACGCGACGGTCGCATCCTCGATCGCCTGCTTCTCGGCGAGCCACTCGCGCTGCGCGGTCTCCTGTTCGGGCGTGAGCGGGCGCGGGGCGGTGATGACGTTGCGCTCGCCGGAATTGAAGATGCGGGCGAACTGGTAGTATTCGCGCGTGCTGATCGGCTCGAATTTGTGATCGTGGCAGCGCGCGCAGCCGAGCGTGAGGCCGAGCAGCGCGGAGCTCGTGGTCGCGACGAGGTCGTCGATTTCGTCGTAACGGATCTGTTTGCGAACGTCGGGCGGGCCTTCGTCGCGCTCTTTCGGCCCGATGGCGCAGAAGCCGGTGGCGGCCTGCGCGTCGATATTTTTTGGCGCGAGTTCGTTGCCCGCGAGCTGCCAGCGCACGAACTCGTCGTAGGGCAAATCGGCGTTGAGCGCGCGGATCACCCAGTCGCGGTAGTGGTAGGCCTCGGGCTGATCGTCGTCGTAGCGGTAGCCGTTGCTGTCGGCGTAGCGCGCGAGATCGAGCCAGTGGCGGCCCCACTGCTCGCCGTAGTGCGCACTGCCGAGCAGGCGATCGACGAGGCGCGCGTAGGCGTCGGGCGAGCGGTCGGCGACAAACGCCGCAACCTCCGCGGGCGTCGGCGGCAGGCCGGTGAGATCGTAAGTGAGGCGGCGGATGAGCACGGCGCGGTCGGCCTCGGGATTCGGCGTGACGCCGGTCTTTGCCTGTGCCGCGAGAATGAAGCGGTCGAGATCGGTGCGGGCCCACGCGGAATTTTTCACCGCGGGCACGGCGGGATTCGCGAGTGGCTGGAAGGCCCAGTGGGTGGATTCGCGGATGGGCGTGCGAGTCGGAGCGGAGGCAAACGCGGAGGCGGACGAAAGCAGTGTGAGCAGCGCGGGGAGAGTGACGAGGAGCGCGGGGTGGAGAGTTTTCACGACGGGGAAAAGGATAGTTACTTGGCGCGATGTTGCGAATGGCAGGACTTGCAGTCCACGGCTTGCTTGAACTCGTCGTCGGCGCCGGGAGTTTTGGCGAGGAGGCCCTTGGTCGCGGCGATGAGGGTGCCGGTGAGTTGTTGAAAGTGTTCCTTGTCGCCCTTCGGCGGAGTCATCGCGGCCATGAGGCCGTAGAGTTCGAGCATCTGGTTGAGATCATCGTCGCTGAGCTTGCCCTGTGGCGCGAGCACGGCCTTCGAGGCTTTTCCCTCGTGGATCGATTTCATGATCTCGGCGATCGTCATTTGCTTCGGGGCTTCCACTTCGGAGGCGGTGGGACCGGTCGTGATGTTCGCGACGATCTCGACGCGGAGGGCGTCGCGGGTGTGTTCGAGCGCGGCGATCTGAAGGCGGAGCCGCTCGGCCTCGGCGGAGCGGTAGAGCGCGGTCTGGAGCGCGGCTACGCCGTCGGCGGTGACGGCGGTGTCCCAGAGAAAAACTTTTTGTAGCGTCTTCAGCCGACGCAGCGGAACGAGCGCCTGATCGGTGACGGGCGTGCGGTTGAGATTCAGCGACGTGAGCCGGTAGAGCGCCGCGAGCGCGGCGACGCCAGCGTCGGTGATCGCGGTGCCGTCGAGACGGAGGACTTGGAGATTCGTGAAGCGCGCGACGGTCGCGAGCGCGCGGTCGGTGAGCGGCGAGCGGGCGAGGTCGAGATGCGTGATGTTTTCGCGGATGACGAGCAGGCGCTCGACATCGGCATCGGTGGCGCGCGACGAACTGATCGCGAGGGCGGGCGTGTCGAGTGCGACGAAGCGCGAAGTGAAAAGGGAGGGAAGGGCGGTGAGCGCGGCCTGCACCTCGGCGCGCGGACGCAGGCGGAGCACCTCGCGCGCGGCGAGGAGCGGCGCGAGGTCGGTCGGGATTTTCGCGTCGGCGAGGCGCGCGGCGGGATCCGCTCCCTGATCAATCCACCACGCGAGGAGTTTGATGATTTCGGGCGGCGGCTGCGGTTTGTCGCGCGGCGGCATGTGGTCCTCTTCGTCGAGCGGGAGCGACAGGCGCTCGATGAGCGAGCTGCGCTTGCTGTCGCGCGCGACGAAGGCCGCGCCGTTTTCGCCGCCCTTGGCGAGGTGCTCGAAAGAATCGAGGCGGAGTTTGCCCTTGTTTTTTTCCGCGCCGTGGCAGGACACGCAGTAGTCAGCGAAGATCGGCTGGATGTTTGCCGCGAAGATCGTCGCGCTATCCTCGGCGGAGACAGCCGAGGCGGCGGACGCAACGGCGGGCGCGAGACCCAAGCCGAGCAATAGCGTGGGGCGAAGACGGAGGGAGGTGCGGGCGGACAAATTGGGCATTGCTGGTAGCGGGGAAAAATGGCGGGCGTCAGAACGTGCCTTTTACGCCGAAGGTGACCAGCGCGCCGACTTCCTCGCGGCTGCGGAATCGCGCGTGGAGCGGCGTGCTCGGCCCAAATATTTTGTTGTCGGTGGGGGCATCGTCGAAATTCCGCACGGCAGCGAACAGGGCCATCTTTCGGGTGAAATAGTAGTCGGCCTGAAGGTCCACATAGAGCTGCTTGGAATTCCAGTTGAAGGTGCCCTCCTCGATGCTCCGGCCGGTCACGGCGGTGCCGCGCTGGCGGCCCCGGTAGTTCCAATTGCCGCGGAGGGTGAATTTCTCGCGGGAGAGACTCACGCCCCAGTTGTAGGTCCGCGGGGTGAAGCCGTTGAAGTTCGCCGCGCCGTCGCCCTGCGTGCGGAGCGCATTCGCGTTGGCGAAGACCTGCACGCCGCGCGCCCAGTGCGGGAGGAAGGTGAGCGCCTGCTTGTATTCGAATTCGAGGCCGGTCATCTGCACGGTGGTCTGGACATTATACTGCGTCGCCACCGAGTATCCGCCGTAGGTGGCGGGATCGAGATCGTAGAGCGCGAGGAACTCCGGCGTCACGGGGAAGATCGTGTTGCCGAAGAAATTTTTGAAATCACGGCGGAAGGCTCCGATGGAGAAATTACCGACGCGCTCGAAATAGTATTCGAGCCGCACCTTGGTCGTCTTCGCGCTCCATGCCTTGATCGCGACGTTGTTCACGTTGATGCGTTGGTTGGTCACCGACGGATTGGGTGTCAGCTCGGTGTCGGGCAGGGTGAGGGCGCCGGCGTATTGGTTGAAATCGGGCCGGCCCAACGAAGTGTAGAAGGCGGTGCGCAGGATGAGATTTTCTCGGAGGTTGTAGCTCGCGTTCAGGCTGGGAAAAAGCCGCAGGTATTCCTTGTTGGAGCGCTGGCCGCGATCGAGGAAGGTGAGCTTGGAGGCTTCGACGGAGTTGGGCGTTGGAAAAATCAGGACCGGCACGCGGCGGTTGGGATCGGCGGCGGTGGGACTCGCGACGGTGGTGACCTTGCCGCTCGCGTCGCGCTGGTAGTTGCGCGTCGGATCGGTGAGCGCACCCTCGCCCTTGACGTTGGTCTGCTCGGCGCGGACGCCGCCCACGAGCTTTAGCCGCCGGTTGAAGAACGCCGCGTCACCGCGCAAGTAGCCGGACGAGATCACCTCTTCTGCGCGCTGCGATTTGCTCACGAAGGAGCGATAAAGGACGTTTTGATCGACCGTGAAATAATCCGGATTCGACTTGTAGAGGCCATAATAGCGGGAGGCGTCGAGCCACTGAATCTGGCCGAAGCCGAAGGGCGCGGTGTTCTGCGAGTTGAAGACGTCTATGGCCACGCCCGCCCGGTCATCGCTGCCGAGCGGATCGACGGGCGTGGTGGTGGCGCGTTTGTCGGCCCCGATAAAGGTAAACGAGGGCGCACTGCCCCGGAGGTCGCGGATCTGCTGGCGGACGTCGAGGCCGGTCTTGAGGGTGAAGGGCACGTCGCGCACAACGAAATCGCGGCGAAGATTGGCGTAGGCACTGCGCTTCAAGTCGGAGGAGGGGCGCTGGTTGCTGGTGGCGGTAGTGAGCGCGTAGTTGTCGAGCACGCCGGGATTGACGGGCGCGCCGTTGAGATCGGTCACGGTGATGCGGCGCGGGCGCAGATAAAAAATATCGTCGAACGCCACGGTCACGCCCGTGCGCCGGGCGTTGGCGAGGGCGAAGTAGCCCTTGTCGATATCGCTGAAGACATTGGTCGAGTGAGAGTGGCCGGCGCCGACCTCGGATTTCCACACCGGGCCGTCGTGCCGCCAGACGAGGGTGGGCATCCACGTGGTGCCCACCTTTCCGTCCGAATTGTTCTGCATGCTGATCTCGCCCTGACCCGGCGCGCCGTGGGTGGACGTCGGGGTGAAATCGCCGGGGCGCACCTGGTTGATGGAGTATTGCAGGGTGCGGTAGATCCGCCGTTTGTCGGAAAACGCATACTGAAACGCGAGCGAGACCGTGTCGTTGCGCGTGAGCTTGTAGTCGATCGTCGCGCCGGCGGAGGAGCGGCGGCTGATCTTGCCGCCGTCGCGCACGGAGTAGTCGGTCAGGTAGGGCTTGTCGGGCGTGGTATCGGGAAAATTCCCGGGGCCGGTGGCGGTCGGCACGCTGGTGGGCGAGCCGGCGCCGCGCCAGGTATTCTGCATGAAATCGAGCGGCGTGTATTGCGTGCTGTTACCGGCGGACACGGTGAAACCAAAGCGCTTGTTCACGGGCACAATGTAGGAGAGTTCCCAGCCGGGAAAGGTCTTGTAGGAATTCATGGTCAGCGGGCCGGGCGTCTTTTTGAAGTCGCGGTGGTTGTCCCGCATCAGGAGGTAAACGCTGTAGTTGAAGACGGGCCGCGAACGCTCGAACGCGCTGCGCGGAACCATGTTGACCGAGCCGGCCAGCGCCATCCCGGGCGACTCGGGCGTGGGCGTGTGGAGGACCTCGATGCGCGAGATGTTGTTGAGGGAGACTTGATCGAGCAGGACGCCGCGCGAGGTGGTCGAGCCGGAGGCCCCGGCGAGATCGAAGCCGCCGATGGAGATCGGCACGTTGCCGGAGGGGACGCCGTTCATCGAGAACTGGCGCGCCTCGCCGCCGACGACGTTAATGTTCATGCCCGGAAGGTATTTGAAAAACTCGCCCACATTGCCGTCGGTGATCGCGCCGAACTCTTCGGCGGAGACGACGTTCTTAATGCTCGCGGCAAAGCGCTGCTCGTTGATCGCGATCGCGGCACCGTCCATTTCCTTCGACGTGGCGACGATGAACTCGCCGAGCTTCACGACGCCGCCCGCCTGCCCGGAATCGGACCGACGCGCGCCGGCCTCGAGGTTAAAGTCACGCTGCACCGTGGCGCCGGCGGTGACGATCACTGATTCTGTTTGCGCATCGAGCCCCGTAAAAAACACCCGCACGCGAGCCGTGCCGGCGGGGATGTTCGTGAGTCGATATTGCCCGCTGGCGTCGGTGAAGGTCTCGAGGCCGGTGCCCTCGACGGTGACACGCGCACGCTCGAGATATTCACCGTTGCGGAGATTCAGCACGCGTCCCTCGACGGTGCCGGTGGCGACGGATTGGGCGGGGGAAGCAGCCGTGGCGAACACGGCGAGCGCGACTACAAGAGTCACGCGTCGAATCGAGGTGAGAAACGCGGGGGTAATCATCGGGGTAGGCCCGAGAGTGTGCGGCCCACGACGGCGCGGTCAAAAGGCGAATCGCATTTGTCCACATAGCGGACGGATTTCGGGCCGGCCAGAGGCGGCGCGAGAGCTAGCCGAGGTGTCGGCGGATCGCGGCGAGCGCCTGCCTTGCCTTCGCATCGGAGAAGCGGAAGAAGGGCCAATTCACACAAATCACCAGCGTGAGGCCCGAGGGTTTCCCCGCCCACGTGGCGACGGCAGTGATGTTGGGATCGGATTCGCGGCGATTCCACGCGATGCCGGTGCGGCGCGCCTCGTCGATCTCGGCGAGCAACCGGCGGTCGGTCAGGCCCGCGCACAGGTCGGGGCGCTGCGAGAGGAGGAGCTTCCCCGTCGCGGTGCGGTGCAGCTATGTTTCACTGGGGATGCCTGCCGACTTCCAGAATCCGGCGTTCGCCCAACTGCTCAGGAACGGCATCTTCTGGGCACCCGGGACGGTCAATCGCAAGGTGGGCCATCGGGCCAGTGAGCAGAAGGCTTACGAAAAAGATCGAGGCGCGAACATGCGCAGATGCAGGCAACAGGGTCATGGTTTGCTGGGTTCAGGGGTGAGAAGCCGGTAGGTGAGAATTTGCTGGCGCGCAAAAGCCGCGGAGATCGTATCGGTGCCCGCGAGCGCCACGGGCTTGAAGTCGGTCTCGATGTGCGTCGTGCGCTGCGCGGCGGTGAGACCGGGCGTGCCCGTCGAGGAGGAAATCGGCACCTCTATTACATGTGCCAATACTTACCGTTAAGAAAATACAAGATCGAGATGGGCTGCGCGACGGAGGAGGAACCTCCCGATCGGGGAACCTATTTTGACACAGCTATTTTTGTCGCAAAAACGCCGATCGAATCGGGTTGGAGTTACCGGGTGCGCGCCCAATCGGGCAAAAATCGGCACCAAAAAAAAGCGGCCGATGAACGGCCCCTCAGTGATGGACTGGCTATTTCTCTCTTCCGTTTTCTGCGACGCAAGTCGCCTGAAAATGAAGGGGTGCGCTTCATCGCGAGTTTCGCCACCAACGGTAGGTCGTCCCGCCCAAAGCTGCTGGCGTCGTGGAAGCGCTTCTCCTCATCGAGATAGCTCCGAGAGAACGTCTCGTTGTAGAATTTCTTCTCCTCAACTCGCTTTTCCCACACCGCGGCCTTGATGCGGCTGAGGCAAAACGTGGTTACTGGTCGAGGGCCTATTGCCCGTAAGGTGACTTGGTGTGGGACTGCCGGCTAAGCCGAGGGGTCAGCCCCGAACCATTGTGGTCGTGGTCTCGGAGACTCTCGATTCGCGTCATTTTTGCCGCATTTTGCTCAACCCAAAAATATTGGACGCTGTCTCACATGGTCATGCACTCCCTCATTTGAGCCTGCTGCGTTCGGCTTCAAAACGGTTTTCGCTCGGGCTCAACACGGATCTGCCAGGTCCACGTTTTCCCCGGCGCGAGTTCGATGAGTCCGACGCGTTTATTGAAGGAGTTTTGCACGCCGACAAAGGGCTCGGGGCAGAAAAATCCCTCGGCCGTGCCGCCGTAGAGGTTGAACTGGACGACGGGTGCGGGAGGCACGGACTGCGCGTGATGACTGACACGGACGGCCAGCCCCGCCGCGTCGGCCAACCGAAACCACGGGTCGCCCGCGTAGCCGCCGACGGATACCGCCGGCATCGCCTTGAAATTTTTCAGCAACACGGGCGGGACAAAACTCCGCTCGCGCGTCGCGCCGCTCGGGGTGGTGTCCGCGCCGCGGAGATATTCGACGCGCGACGGGCTTTCCAGCGTGGTGCTTTCCCCCGGCGATCCGGCGACGAGCGGCACGGCAAACGCGATGTGGTTACCCATCGAGAAAAACATCGGTGCGGTGTTGTCGCCCGCAGCTTTCACCACGTGCTGCAGCTCGACACGGCCCTCGGTCACACGGTAGGTCACCCGGACTTCGAATCCGAATGGATATTGCTTCCGGGAGTCGGCATCATCGGTCAGCAGCACCTCAACCGCGGCTTCGGAGGCGTTTGCCCAAGAGCGGATCACGCGCCACGGCTTGAGCCGGGCGAAGCCGTGCTGGGGCATGGGATAGCGCTTCCCGTCGAAGTCGTAGGCGCTTTCAATTTTGTCATTCACCGGCTTCGCGCCGAGGGGAATGCTCGAGCCGACAGCGGGCCAGAGAATCGCCGCCTTGCCCCGAAATCCCTCAGCCGATTGGTAGCTGCGGCCGCGATAGAGCAGTTCGACCCAACGGCCTTGAAACTCGATTCGCAGACTGGACAATTCGCCGCCTTGGCTCGGCGCGACCGCGGCTTCAATTCCAGTCGCCGCGTCGCGCAGGACCACGAGCGGGATTTTTTCATCCGTGGTCGCCTCGTGCACGGAATAGCGCGCGGTGGGACCGGCAGGCGCGGCGTCACCGGCGCCCAGACCGAACGCCGCGAAGAACCAGCCCAAACGTGTCCAGTATTTCATAGGTGAATCTGTTTTGATGCAGAGCTTGGCCCCAGCGTCTCTCACTGCACGTGCGCCTTCGCGACTCGCCGCACGCGGCCATCGCCCTTGGTCATGATGAACAGGTCTTTCGTCTGTTCGTCATAGCCGATGCGGAGGTGAACTCGCGCCACCTGCGACAACGCCTGGAGGTTCGTGACGGCGCCATCCTGCATGATGTTCAACTCGTAGATCGTGTGATCCGAGAGCGTCTCATCCATGTGCATGAAGAACAGCCGCCCGGTGACGATGTCGCCGAAGTCCAGGTCGGCAGTCTTG
>JANXSC010000518.1 GCA_025352845.1 Opitutaceae bacterium | reverse complement strand
TCGACAACAAGGGCTCGGCCAACGCCGCGCTCGCCTACGGTGTGCGCGGGTCGTTGACGGTCAACGCCGTCCCCGAGCCCTCGACGTGGGCCTTGCTCGTGACCGGCCTCGGCGCACTCGCGCTCACTGTTCGCCGTCGTCGTCGCTGATTTTGTAGGGGCGTCGCTTGACGACGCCCGCGGACGCCGACAAGCGGCGCTCCTACGTTTGCCTCAGCGCAGCGCAATCACGCCGCCGTCGATATCGTAAGCCGAACCGGTGATAAACCCGGCCTCGTCCGAGCAGAGAAACGCCACCAGCGCCGCGATCTCGTGCGGCTCGCCCATGCGGCCGATCGGTTGCGCGGCGGAGAGCTTCGCGAACATCTCTTTTTCCTTCCCCGGATAATTCTTCGCGATGAACCCGTCGACAAACGGCGTGTGCACGCGCGCGGGGCACACGCAGTTGCAGCGGATTTTTTGGTCCACGAAATCGCGCGCCACCGAGAGCGTCATCGTGAACACCGCGCCCTTGCTCATCCCGTAGGCGAACCGATCGGCGAGTCCGACGCGCGAGGCGAGTGACGCCAGGTTCACAATCGCGCCGCCGCCCGAGGCCAGCAGCCGCGGCACGCCGAAGTGCAGCCCGTGGTAAACGCCTTTCACGTTCACCGCGTAGATGCGGTCCATGTCCTCGGGCGAGGTCGTGAGCACATTACCGACGTGTGAGATGCCGGCGTTGTTCACGAGCACGTGCAGCTGCTGGCACTGGGCAAACGCCGCCTGCATCGACGCGGGATTCGAGACATCCGCCACGAGCACGCGCGCGCTCCCGCCCGCCTGCCCTGAGCCGGCCTGCGGTGAGCCTGCCGAATCCGTCGAACGGGCCGCGTTAATCTCCGCCGCCGTCCCCTCGCCCGCCTCGGCCTTTAATTCGAGGATGGCCACGTGCGCGCCCTCCGCCGCCAGCCGCAGCGCAATCGCGCGCCCGATACCCGAGCCGCCGCCAGTGACGAGCGCGTGTTTGCCGGCGAGACGTGGGGGGAAAGATGTCATGGGGAAAAACAGATATTTTTTTTTGACGCGCTCTGAGACTCACGTCGCGCCAAGGCGTTTCAAATTCTCCAAGCCAACGGCTCTGTGACTTCGGCGTGACGCGGAAACGCCTCAACCACCCCGTTACTCGGATTGATCCACAGCAAATGCGAACCGCCTTCGCGTTTGAGGTAGCAGCCCGCGTGGCGCATGCGCTTCTCCAACTCGCGGCGTTTCATCAGACCGCCACGACCGTCTTAATCGCATCTTCCGGCAGGCCGCCGCGCGCGTCGGCGAGACGGTCTTCAAAGATGAGCCGGATCGCATCGCGGAGACTGGTCTTCGCCTCATCGACCGTCTCGCCCTGACCGTTGGCACCGGGAAGTTCCGGGCAAATCGCCCAGTAGCCGCCTTCGGGCGCCTCTTCCACAATCGCGGTGAATTCGCCTTTCATGCGCGAAACGATGCCAGCCCGATCGATGGCGTCAATCACCCCCTCAGGCGGGTGGTGGGCAAGCGTGGTTTCTCACTGTCATTGCGAGCAGCGCAGCGACGAAGCAATCCAGCTGAAATTCCTGCTGGATTGCCGCGCCCGGCTACGCCGAACTCGCAATGACAAACCGAACGAGAACTCCCCAACGACGAGACGAGTTCCGCCGTAGGGCGGGGTCTGTGACCCGCCCTCAGACGAATACTGCACGCGCGAAAAGGCGGGTCACAGACCCGCCCTACTTTCAAAACCACGCCGTCACACCTTCGGTAAGCTTCCCCCTTGCTCCACGAGCCTCCTTGCTCCCGCAAACATATCCCGCTGCCATGAATCTTGCCCGTTCACCTGCCGCCCTCGCCACTCCATGAGCCTCCTCGAAAAATTCCAACTCCACGGCAAGACCGCGCTCGTCACCGGTTGCCGGCGCGGCATCGGTGAGGCCATCGCGGTGGGCTTGGCGGAGGCCGGGGCCGATATCATCGGCGTGAGCGCCACGCTTGAGCCACACGGGAGCGCCGTGGAGACCAAGGTCCGCGCGCTCGGCCGCTCGTTCGCGGGCTACGCGTGCGATTTCTCGGATCGCGCGGCATTGTATCGGTTCATCGCGCAGGTGAAGGCCGACTTCCCGGTAATCGACATCCTCGTGAACAATGCCGGCACGATTCTCCGCCGGCCCGCCGCCGAGCATCCCGACGAGTATTGGGACCAGGTCATCGAGACGAATCTGAGCGCCCAGTTTGTGCTCACACGCGAACTCGGCCGCGAGATGGTGGCGCGCGGCTCCGGCAAAATCGTTTTCCTCGCCTCGCTGCTCACCTATCAGGGCGGCGTCAACGTGCCGGGCTACGCCGCCAGCAAGGGCGGCATCGGGCAGCTCACGATGGCTCTGGCCAACGAATGGGCCGGCCGGGGCGTCAACGTGAACGCCATCGCGCCCGGCTACGTCACCACCGACAACAC
>JANXSC010000495.1 GCA_025352845.1 Opitutaceae bacterium | reverse complement strand
GAGGAAAACGCCGCGCTCAACGGGCTCGCGGGCAAAGTCACGTTTCGCCTCGGCGATCTTTCGACCGGGTTCTCCTCCGGTCCGAGCACTGTCGTGCTGGCGAATATCCTCGGCAACGTGCTCATCCAGTTTGCGGGTGAGCTGACGCGCGCGGTGGCGCCGGGCGGCACGCTGATTTTGAGCGGCATTCTCGCGCTGGAGGTCGGTCAGGTGCGGGCGGCGTTTGCCGCGGTCGTGCCCGATTGGCCGCAGGAATCGCGCACGCTGGGCGAGTGGAGCGATGTGATGCTGATGCGGCCGAGGTAGCTGCACACCTCCCGACTCAGAATCCCGATCCGCGCTCGCAAGCGCGTTGGCCTACGGAAACAATGTCCTCGCGGCGGCGCGTTCGGCGGCCAGTTTTTTCAAAAACTCAGCCCGAGAAATCTCCCGCGCCCCGAGCCGCGCGAAGTGCGGCGTGAGTTGTTGAATGTCGAGCCACGTGGAGCCGCGGGCGCGCAGATGCCCGATGAGGTGGAGCACGCAGAGTTTCGAGGCGTCATCGACGCGGTGAAACATACTCTCGCCGGTGAACACACCTGCAGCGCTGACGCCGTAGAGTCCGCCCACGAGTTCGTCGCCGTCCCATACCTCGACGCTGTGCGCATGACCGAGGCGGTGCACCTCGATGTAAGCGGCAGCCATCGTGGACAAAATCCACGTGCCGCCCTGCCCGGGCCGCGGTGCGGCGGCACAGGCGCGAATCACCCGCTCGAACGCATGATCGATCGTGAAGCGCAGGTGCGCGAGCGCGCGCTGGGCCTTGCGCAGATTCTTCGGCACGTGCAGTTCGGCGAATTCGAGAATCGCGCGGCTCGGCGGGCAGACCCACGGGATCGGATGGTGCGGGCCGCCGTCGGGCCACGGAAAAATTCCGTGCCGGTAGGCCGAGACGATCCGCTCCGGCGCCAGATTGAAATCGAGCGCCACGAGGCCGAGTTTGTCGGCGGGGTGGGGAGCGGGCCATTCCGGTGCGGTCATGCGGTGGGTGTGGGCCCAGTTTGCCGCGTGGCTTGGCGCCGTCGAGATCGCGCGCGATACCTCACGCACAGACTATTCGCTTCGTCCTTCGTAGATTCGCAGATGCAATTTTTTCAAACCGGCCGGATAATGCCTTGCCTGCGGGTGCGCGGCGGCGCTTGGCTGGCATCGCAAAGATGACTTCCCGCGACGATGCGACCTTGTTCCAAGCCGGGGCCCTGCGCGATGAAGCGGCTTTCGGGGAGCTGTATGATCGGCTGTCGCGCCCGGTGTTTTCGCTCGTCGTGCGCGTGCTGCACTCGCGGGCCGAGGCCGAGGAGGTATTGCAGGAGGCGTTCTGGCAGGTATGGGAGCGGGCGCCGGATTTTCGCGTCGAGCTGGGTTCGCCGTTTTCCTGGGTCGTGACGATCGCGGGCCGCAAGGCCAGCGATCGGCTGCGCGCGAACTCGCGCCACACCCGGCGCATCGAGGAAGCGCAGGGCCTGCGCAACGACGACGACTTCATCGCGCCCGTCGCGCCCGAGTCGCTCGCCGCCGACGAGCGTGGCGAGGCCGTGCGCGCGGCCCTCGCGAAACTCAATCCCGAGGAGCGCCGCGCCATCGCGCTCGCCTTTTTCGACGGCCTGACGCACGACGAGATCGCCCTCGCGCTGCGCGCCCCCGTGGGGACAATCAAGGCGCGGGCGTGGAAACAATGCCGGGAGGCGTTTTCCGCGGCATGAATTTCTTTTGGAAATTTGCCGTTACGCTCTGCGCTCTGAGCGCGGGCCTGCGCGCGCACGACCCGGGCATCAGCACGGCGCAGGGCGAACTGCGGGCCGATGCGCTGGTGCTCACCACGGGCTTTGCGCCGGCCGATGTGCAGCAGCTCCTGCCGCCGGCTGCACGCCACGAGGGGGCTTGGACGCAGAGCGAGTTTGAGGCGGCGCGCGAGCGGCTGCTCGCGATCGCGCCGCAGCTCTGGGAGGTCCGCAGCGGCGAGAAGCCGGTGCGACCGCGTGACGTGCGGGTGGAACTGCTGCCGGGGGACAACGTGAGTTTCACCCTCGTATTTCCGCGCGAGCCCGGCGGGCGCGGGCTCACATTGCGCGCGCCGAAGCTCGGCGAGTTGCCCTCGGGCCACCGGCAATTCGTGATCGTCTCCGACGAGGCGGGTGCGGTGGTCGCGAAGAAATTGATGAAGGCGGAGGATGCCGTGCTCGAAGTGCCGGCCTCGGCGACGGAAGCCTCGACGGCGGCTTCAGCCGATGGCAAAGCCGTGGCGCCGCCCGCGTCGAGTGACGCCGCGACGTGGTGGGCATTTGTCCGCTTGGGCGTCGAACATATCGCGACCGGTTACGATCACCTGTTGTTTCTTTTTGGCCTGCTCGTCGTGTGCCGGAGTTTTCGCTCCATCGTCGCCATCATCTCGTGCTTCACGCTGGCCCATTCGATCACGCTGGCGCTGGCGACGCTCGAGGTGGTGAACGTGCCGTCGCGGTTCGTGGAGCCGGCGATTGCGGCTTCGATCGTTTTCGTGG
>JANXSC010000471.1 GCA_025352845.1 Opitutaceae bacterium | reverse complement strand
CTTCGCGGCTTTGTCCGCCTCTTTCTTGGCTTCATCCGCTTCGCGAGTAGCCTGACGCTCGAGCGCGTCCTTCTTGGCTTTTTCTTCCGCCTCGTCCTTCTTTTGCTTGTCGTCTTTTTGCTTTTTTTCCACCTCGGCCGCACGGGCTTTCTCACGGAGCTCGGCGTCCTTCGAGAAGCTCATGTAAATGGCAAGGAAGCCGGCTAGCATCAGGCCGGGGAAGATGAGATACATCCACTTTTTCATCGGAAAATTAGGGAGGGTGGGGGTTATTTCTTGGTGGCGGCGGCTTTGGCGGCGGCCTCGGCAGCCTTCATTGCGTCTTCGGCGGCCTTGTCGGCGGCTGCGATGCGTTCGAGCACGCCATTCAGGCTTTTGGAGTTGGTCTCGGCCTTTGCCACGTAGGCTTTCAAAAAGGTCTGCTCGTCAGCCATCTGTTTGCGCTCGGTCTGGGCTTCGGTGACTTCTTTCTTCGCCACGTCGATTTCCTTCTGCAGGCGTTTCGCCTGCTGTTCGAGTTTCTCGGTGTCGCGACCGGCTTTGTCCCGGGCTTGGCGGGCCTTCTCCCGCTCTTCCTTGTCACGCACATCCTTCTCCTCGCGGGCTTTCTTCTGAATGCGGCGGGCTTCTTGGAGCTTCACGGCCTCCTCGACGGCCTTGGCGCGATCCTTGGCTTCCTTTTCCAATTTGGCCCGCTTGGAGTCGCTGACCTCCTTGACCTTGGCGATTTCCTTGTCCTCGAAATTCTTGTGGGCACTCCAATAGAACCCAAAGATAAACACCACCAAGAGGGCAAGCGGGGCGATGAAATAGACGTAGCTTTTCTTCATGTGAAATGGGTGCGGGCTTACTTTTTGACCGGAGCCTTGTTCGGGGCGGACGTTTCCATTTTGACGGGGGCGGTCTCCTTCTTCATGGGCGCAGAGGCTTCTTTCTTCACGGGGGCTTCCTTCGGGCGGTTTTTGGCCTCGCGCTCGGAGATGGCTTCCTTGACGACTTCCTTCAGGCGGGCGAACTGCGCGTCCTTCAGGGAGTCCGGAAATTTCTCGGCGGCTTCGAGCGCCTGCGTGGATTCGTCGAGTTCACCGAGATCGAAGGCGGTGTAGGCGATGAGATAGTAGACGCCGTAGGGCTTGGTGGTTTCGAAATTTCCCTTGGCGGCGGCGAGCTTGGCGTGGTTCAGCGCCTCGCGGTTGTTCTCCATCTGAAGGTAGATTTGAGCGAGGTTGATTTCGATCTCGCCATTTTTGGGGAAAAGCAGGGTCGCTTCCATCAGAACTTTTATGGCTTGGTCGTTCTGATTCGCCTCCTGATAGTAGCGGCCGAGGATGCGCCAGTTGTAGGGCTCGGAATCAATCGTGCCCTTCTTCATGCCGTTGTAGAGCAGCTCGGTGCCTTTCGTGAACTGGTTTCCCATCAGGTAGAGGGATACCAGATTGAAATTGTCCTTGGGGGTATTGAGGAAGCCGAGGGCCTGCGCGCGTTCCACGGTGACGATGGCGCGGACGAGGAGGGAGCGGGAGAGCTCGGTGTCCTTGTCCTTGGTCGCCTTGTCGGAGAGCTGCAGGTAGATTGCCATCAACGTCGCCCACCAGTCCTTTTTCGCCGGCGTCTGCTTGAGGAGCAGTTCGAAAATCTCAGCGGAACCAGCCAAATCATTCTGCTGCTGCATCAGACTCAGGAGCAGAAGATAGAAAGTCTCCTTGGGCTTGATGGTCGAGGTGAGTCCGCGATCCACGACGGCGCGAGCCTCTTTCAGCAAGGCTTGGTCGAGATTCTTCGGGTCCGCCGTGGCCTTGGCGTAAAGGATACTCGCATAGGTCGAGATCGCCTCAGGCGTGGGCTTCGGCGTCTTGTCGAGGAAGCGCTTGAAGTAAACGAGCGCCCGGCCGAAATACTGCTGCTGAACCTTAATATCCTTTGAGGAGCCGCCCTCCGAGGCGATGAGTTGGGCGAGGAAGAAGACGATTTCGAGCACCTGTTTTTCCGGAAAATAGCCGTGCTGATCCGACAGCTGCACCACGCGCTCCCATGGCGCGATGGCCTTCGCGTATTGGTTCTTCTGCGCGTAGAGTTTGGCCTTCATGTCGAGGACCAGAGCCTCGTCATAGCTGCCGGGGGCGAGCGTCAGGCCATCGAGCAACTTAAGCATGCCATCCCAATCGCTGGTATCTTGGAGCGGCTTAAGGTTGGTGAACGCCTTTTGCGTCGGCTCGCTGGTGCTGTGCGTGACTTTTTTCTCGCCGCCCTGCTGGGCGAATACGGACGAAAATACGCTGCCGAGGGCGAGCGCGACGGCGAGGCGAAGGAAGCGCGGCGAGATGGAACTCAGGCGTGAAGATAGGGCGGGCACGATGGATTATTCCTCGTTAAGGGTGAAGACGATCGGCACCTGCATGTGGGTGGGGACCTCTTTGCCGCCTTTGCGGCCGGCTTTGAACTTCCATTTGCTCACGGCCTGCACGGCCGCGGCTTCGAATTCACGCTGCGAGGAGCGGAGCGCAAACGCGTTTTGCACGTCGCCCTTGTCGTCGACGATGAAGTCGACGACGACTTCGCCGGCGATACCGGCGCGGCGCATTTCAAAGGGATACTGCGGCTTGGCCTGAAAGCGCGCCTGCGGCTGCTGGTCGAGCATCGAGGGATCGAATACTTTCATGCCGCGAAACATATTCGGGTCGCGGATTTCGGGCACGATGTTCATCGTGGCCGAGATGGTCAGACCTTCGGGCGGAGGCGGCTGAATTTTTTGGACGAAGGAATCCGGCTGCACCAATTGCGGCACGTCCTGCTGCATCGGCGGGGCGAGATCGAGAGGCTTTACATCCTCGTTTACCTCCACGACCTCCGGCTCCTCCTCGAGCTTGGGCATCTCGATCAGCTGAATTTTTTGCACCTCCTCGACGACCTTGACGACAGGTTTCGATTTCGGGATGAGCCGATCACCGAAAAAGACCGCCAGATGGATCGAGGCGGAAATGATGATGCCGAGGATGAGATCGCGGTTCATGGTGGGGCGAATTACCGGCCGGTGGGACTGGAGACCGTCTCGACGGAGACTTGGTCGATGCCTGCTTTTCTCACTTCGTCCAAAGCGAAGACGGCGGCGCCGAATTTCGCCTTGGTGTCGCCGCGGATCAGCACGCGCGGGGTCGACTCGCTGCGCTTGTAGTCGGCCAGCTTGGGCGCGATCTCGGCGACGGAGATGAGTTCGGCCGTGCCGGAACCTTGCTTCCAGTAGTAGGTGCCGTCTTCGGAGACTTGGAGATAGACCGTCGTGTCGTTCGGATTCGGCGGCCCCGGCGGCGCGGCCACGGGCAGCTGCACCGGCAGCGAGGAAATGCGCTGAAGCGAGAGGGTGAACAACACGAAGGTCGCGAGCAGAAAGAAGATGACGTCGATCAGCGGGATGATCTCGATACGCGCCTTTTTTTTGCCTTCTTCGGCTTTGGGACTGGAGCCAGCCATGGAGGGGAGGGTTGGTGGTTCGGCGGACGGTTACTTCCCGGCCTGATGAACCTTCGTTTCGATGTAAACTTTCTGGAAGCCCGTCTTGCGGGCCTCGTCAAAGACGTAGAGCGCGGCATTGAACAGCGCGTTCTCGTCGCCGTTGATCAGGATTTTCCCATCCGGGTCCGACGCTTTGAACGCCTTTAGCCGCTCGATGAATTCGGCGAGGCTGATGAAATCCTTGTTCCATGCGATGAGGCCGGCCTCGGTCACGGAGATGGTGGCTTCACTCGCCTGCTTCGCATCACCGGTTTCGGAGGCGGGTTGGTTGATGCCCGCGACACCACTGGACTTGTTCAGCGAGAGCGTGAACAACACGAAGGTCGCCAGCAGGAAGAAGATCACATCGATCAGGGGAATGATCTCGATGCGGGCTTTCTTTTTGCCGCCGCTGCTACCGCCGCCTGATGATCCGGCCATGTGGGTTAAAGGACTGGCTGATTGGGACGCTGGGACTGGTTTGCGGGCGAACGCCGATTAGCGGCGTTGGAAGGGGGCCGCGGTCTCGCCCTTCTTCAGAAGAATCTCAAGGGCGTGGGAGACATCGGCGACCTCGTTCTTCGCCTGCTCGGCGCGGGCGTTGAGGACGTTGAAGGGGAGGAGGCCGAGGATGGCGATGAAGAGACCGCAGGCGGTCGCGATGAGCGCCTCAGCGACACCACCGGTGATTTGGCCGGCGGCCGCACCGATGTCGCCGCCACCGAGGGCACCGAAGGTGCGCATCATGCCGGTGACGGTGCCGAGGAGGCCGAGGAGCGGGGCGGCCGTGATGCAGGTATCGAGCGTGGCCATGCCCTGCTGGTAGCGGGCGAGCTCCTGGCCCGAGGCGCGGATGAACGCGTTGGAGAGCGAATACTGGCGGTTGCTCAAACTGTAGACGAGGATCTTGGCGATGAAGTCCTTGCTCTTGCGGCCCATCTCCAAGGCTCCCTCGGTGTCGGCGCGCTCGACCGCCTCAAGCATCTTCTCGACAACCTCCGGCTCGCGGCTGGCGCTCTCACGGAAAAGAAAAATGATGCGCTCGATCACCACCGTGATGGCGACGAAGGACAGCAGCAGAATCGGCCACATGATTTCTTTGCCCTTGATGAAAAGATCCATCGGGCTGTCGTCGCCGAGGAGGAACGCGATTGGGAGGGTTTGGGTGATCATAGGAGGAGGGTTGGGTTAATTAAGCGGGTGTTTGAAAAGAAAAACTGCGGGGCAAAAATGGAATGATGAAGTTCTGGGGGCGGGGTCGAATCAAGCGGCGGACCCGCTGACCCTCACTCTTGGTGGGAAAATTGTCGGGAGCTATCCTGCAAGAACCATGCCTTCACGGCAGGGCAATTGATCGAAATGAGTTGGGAAATTCAGCATCGCGCGCTGAGAAAATTCTGGGGTGGAAACGGTGAAAGGAGGCGAAATAGGTGTCATCAAAAGTTGGCTGTCAACTTACTTTGTCAGGGCGATGGCTGAAAATAAATTCAGTGTGGACGATGGAACATCGGGAGACGTTGGGGTGAGCACCTCGTTCAAAAAATAACTTCGGTCATTTTCGCGCGGGGTCGCTTGGTGGAGATCAATTGCGGGGTGGGTGGGGTTCGTTCATCCCATCCGTTCTACTCACCGGCAAACCGGATATTAGGCCGGTCGCTGAAAAAATCTGCGGAAAAAATTTGGCTGCCCGACTAGGAGTCGAACCTAGACAAAACGAGTCAGAGTCGTTTGTGCTACCATTACACCATCGGGCAGTGGAAAAATCGTGAGGGGTCGGCGAGTTCGCGGGTTCGCGCGGCGCTGCAGGGCTGGGCCAACCGTGGCTCGCAGAACGAAGACTGGAGCCGGCGATGGGATTCGAACCCGCAACCGCCTGTTTACAAAACAGGTGCTCTACCATTGAGCTACGCCGGCAAAAAAATCTGGCGCCTGAAATCCAACATTTGACTGGGAAAAAACGACGACTGAAAGCGAATGGCCTGCCGAGCTATGGCTCGAAAAGCGCAGGCTGGTGGCTCCCCCGGGACTCGAACCCGGAACCAATTGATTAAGAGTCAACTGCTCTACCATTGAGCTAGGAAGCCGCAAACCAAGAGGTGAAAAAACTCACGAAGGCCCCTGTGTTGTCAACTGTGATTTCCTCCGCCCCCACTCGCGAACACGGCAAATTTTTCTCCGTCGGCTTGATCGGGAAAATGCGTGCGACGCCAACTCAGCGCGACCCGGTGTGGGCGGTCGCGAGATAGAGTGCGTTGAAGAGCAGCTTGAAGGTCCCGTGTGTCTGCCCGCGAAACGCAACCTCGCTGCCCATCAGGTGCAGCTGGCCCGCGCCGACGGAGGCGGTGGCGACCGTCACGCTGTCCTTCAAATATTTTTGCCCCCATGCCCAGCCACTCCGCAGCGGCTTTTCCGAATCGAACCACGCAATCGGGCGGATGCCGCGCGCGTCGGCGTCGGCGGGCAGTTTGAATGCCGCGCTGCGCTCGAAATAGAAGTCCGCGCGCTCCGCCATGCCCCACGCGAGCGGCGCATTCGAGTCTACGCGCGCTTCCAGCACGCTGCCGGGCACGTAGAACTTGTCGTCGGACAGATTGAGCAACCGGTCCTCGGCATTGCGCTCGGTGAGCGCGCTTTGGATTGGCAGCGCGAGGTGGTAGGCGAGATTGGTCGAAGATCCGATCGTGACGATGGTGCCGCCGGCGGTGAGGAATTCCTTCAGCGCCGGGACCGACTTGTCGGGCGTGAGGCGGCCGACGCGGCTTTCGAATTCGGCCGGGAGATTGCGCGGGCGGGTGACGGCGGGCGCGCGCGTGCCGGGGGCTGAGATCGCGCCGCTGACGAAGATGATGGCGTCGTATTTTTCGCGCAGCCTGCCCGCGTCGATTTTGGGGGCGTAGATGACCTCGAAGGGAAACTCGAACTGCTCCAGCAACCAGCGCGTCCAGCCCGACGGCATCGAGCCGCCGAACCGATCCCAGAGCGCGATGCGCACGGGCTGCACGCGGATGGTTTCCGCCGGGTCGGGCGCTTCGCCGGACGTGCGCACGTCGAGGCCGAACTCCCGCGCCGCAGTGGTCACGATGGCGCGCGCCGTGCCGCGATTGGGAATGAAGATCGCGCCGGCCCCGAGCTCGGGCATGGCTTCGGACAGGGACTTCAGCCAATAAACCTCCTCACCCGCTTTCAGCAGGCGATTCGTGAGAATTGCGCTGTCGTTTACTTGGTGGCTGACGAAAAATCCCGCGACATTTGGGGGGCTGGGCACTTTGCCCGCCGGGGGCGATTGCAACTTGCCGTAGGGCACGCGTTCGAACGGCCCTTCGAACGCCTCGAGCACGCGATCGAACTGCACCCCCATCTGGAACGCCAGCGTCCAGCCGGCGACGTCGTAGGGTTTGTTCGGCGGCCCGCCCTCGAACTTGAAATCGTTCGGGTGATCCTGCGGCTCGAACATGTCGAGCACGTGCGGGCGAAACGCCTGCGCGGTCTTCACCACATACGAGCCTGCGGGATATTTTTTCCCGGCGACGGTGAACTCCGCCGTCGCGCGGTGGATCGCCGCGCCGTTTTTCACGAGGGTGTTGATGAACTTCACCGCGGTCGGGAAATCCGGCTGGTCCGCCGGAATAATGTAGCCGCGCGGGTCGCGCCACTCGGGCTTGCGCAGCATCTCCCAGTATTTGAATGCGAGGCGTTGCGTTGGACTGCCGGTGGTCTCGCTCGGGTCGGGCGCTTCTTCCGCCTCGGTGCCACTGCGGTCGGCGCCGGCGAGTTTCACGATTTCGTCGAGCCGGCTCGGCCGCGGCGTCCACGTGTCATGGTTGCCGCGCTCGATGGAGTTCCGGCCCATGCGGTAGATATTATAGAGGAGCGTCTCGCGCTGGCGCGCCGCGTAGTCGAGCACGGCGCGGTTGGCCGCGAGCGAATACTCGATCGACTGGCGGTAGTGCCACTCTTGGGGTGCGACGGGCGCGGGGATGTCGCCGGTCGGAAGCTGCCGCCGCGCGACGAGCGGGATGCGCGTCGGCGTGGGGTTGCCGACGATCTCGGTGAGCAGGCCGATCATGTTGTGGAAATACGAGGTGGTGCGGAGGCTGCCGTTGAACCAGGTCGAGTAGTTCGCGCCGCTGCGCGAGGTCGCGCCGGGTTTGTCCTCCTGCAGGAAGCGGCCCTGAATCGCCGTGCCGAGCGCCTGCACGCCGTTGATCACGAGCGGATCGTAGTTGTAGTTGAACGGATCGCGGAAGGGCGGGACGAAGATCACCGTGCCCGCCGGGCCCGTCTGATGGTGGTTGTAAACGATCTGGGGAAACCACTCGAGGTAGAGCTGGCGGTTGATGTTCGCGCTCTCCTTCTGCGCGGCCATGTAGAAGTCCCGGTTGTTGTCGTGGCCGATGTATTTTTGGTAGAGCCGCGGTGTGGGGGTGAGCACACGCTTCGTCGGTTCGGGCTCGCGCATATACCAACTGCTCACGATCTCCTGCCCATCGGGATTCGCGTGGGCGCAGAGCACGATCACGTTTTTCAGGATGCGGAGGATTTCCGGATCGGTGGCGCTCGCAAGCATCCACGCGGTCTCGATCAGCTGGTGCGCGCCGACCGTCTCGCTCGCATGCAACCCGCCGTCGATCCACACGACGGCCTTGCCATTGGCGGCGAGGGTGCGCGCCTGCGCGTCGGTCAGGCCCTCGGCACGCGCGAGCTTTTGCGCGATGTCCTTGTAGCGCGGGAGGGCCTTCAGGTTTTGCGGCGCACTGATGACGAGCATCCATTGCGTGCGGCCTTCCTCGGTGCGGCCCATGTCCACGAGCCGCACGCGGTCCGACTCGGCGGCGAGTTTCTTGAAATACGCCTCGGTCTGCGTGTAGGTGGCGAGGTGATAGTCGTCGCCAATCGCGAAACCGAAGTGCTCCTTCGGCGAGGTGATCGTCGCCGCAAACGCGAGCGGGCCGATGACAAACACGAGGGTCGCGAGGATGAGGGAAAGCGGTCGGGACATCGAAAGGGGAAGGGCGGGCGAAACGTCACGCGGAGTTTCGCGCGATGGCAAAGCCGGAAACGCCGCCACCGCCGAATTTCTCGTGCGTTGCGGGCCATCGCCGTGGCATAACCGCCGCTTCACCCCGCCGCGATGACACTCACGCTTTCTGCCTCGTGGCTGCTTCTCGCCGCCGTCCCGATTCTATGGATCGGCGAGGCGGTCTTGCGGCGTGCGACTGTGCTGGCGCGTTTCAATATTCCCGTGCCCGTCGTCGGTGGGCTGCTCTGCGCCGCGGTCGTGTTGCTGCTCGATGTGACCGGACTCGTCTCGATCGCGTGGCAAACGAAGGTGACGGCGGGGTGGTGGACGTGGCTCGTCACGCCCGATCCGCAGTGGGCGGCGCGGCCGGCGAAAAATTTGAACCTGCCGCTGCTCGTGGGATTTTTCACCTGCGTGGGCCTGCGCGCGCCGGTGGGTCTGCTGCGCACGGGCGGCTGGGCGCTCGTGGTGCTGCTGGGTGGCGCGACGCTCCTCGCGGTGTTGCAGAATGCCGTGGGCGTCGCCATCGCGCAGGCGCTGCACGCGCCGCCGCTCCTCGGCGTGGTGTGCGGGGCGCTCACACTCGTCGGCGGCCACGGGACCGCGCTGGGTTTCGTGCCGCGCTTGGAGGAGGCCGGATTTTCCGCGGCGGCGGCGACGGGCGCGGCCGCGGCGACGTTCGGCCTCGTCGCGGGCGGATTGCTCGCGGGTCCGGTGGCGGAGTGGCTGCTGCGGCGGCGTGACCGCGATCTCGCGGTGGCGGATGCACCGCGAGTTGAAACAATAACGACTCCGCCGCTCGCGCGCTTCACCGGCGATGTGCGTGCGTTGTGCGGTCATGGAATTTCGGCGGTGGGCCACCTCCTGCTCGTGGGCGCGTGCATCAAGGCTGGCGCGTGGGTGAGCTTCGGACTCGAGCGCATCGGCGCATCGCTGCCGGCCTACATGGGCGCTCTCCTTGTCGGTTTTTCACTGCGCGCGCTGCACGACGCGACTGGCCGCACGTGGCTGGACGAAACCGTGATCGCACGCGTCGCGACCGTGCTGCTCGCGCTCTTCCTCGCGATTACGCTCGCCGCGATCAACCTCCACGAACTCGCCGCAGTCGCCGGACCGATGCTCGTGATTCTCTGCGCGAACATCGCGGTCACGCTCGCGTTCGCCGTGCTCGTCGCGTGGCCGCTGCTCGGCCGCACGCACGAGGCCGGCACGATGGTCGCGGGGTTGATCGGTTTCTGCGTCGGCTCGACGGCGACGGCCGTCGCCGCGATGGACGCCATTGTCCGCCGCCGCGGCCCGGCCCCGCGGGCGTTTGCGCTTGTCCCGCCGACTGGAGGATTCCTCATCGATCTCACCAACGCGCCGATCATCACGGCGTTCATCAATCTGCTCCGCTGACGCACGTCCGCTTCACTGATTTGGATGGCCGGCCGAGGTGGGCTTGCCCACGCGCGCTTCGGCTGCATTGTCCCGCGTGGAACCCCGGCCGATGCACTCCTCGCGTATTGTTCTCCTCTCGCTCGTCACGGCTTGTTCGTGGGCGGCAGCCGCGTCCGACGTCGCCCGCGAGCAGTTTCAACAAAGTCTGGCGGCTGCGGTAAAATCTTCGGGGCTCGATGCGGGCGTCGCCATCAAGGATTTGAGTTCGGGCGAGGAATTTCTCCTGCAACCCGACACGTTGTTCCCGCAGGGATCGAGCATCAGGATCCACCTGGTCGCCGAATTGTTCCGGCAGGCGGCGGCGAAGAAACTTTCGCTCCACGAAGTTCGCACGCTGCCGGAATCCGCCGTGACGGCGGGCAGTGGCGTGCTCCGGTTTTTAAACCGCGACACCGTCTCCATGAGCCTGCGCGACTACGCCGTGCTGATGATCGCGGTCAACGATCACAGTGCCGCGAATTTCCTGACGGATGTGGTCGGTATGGAAAACGTGAACGCCTCCCTCGCCGCCCAGGGCACGCCCGCGATCAAGTTTCAGCGGCGCGTGATGAGCCGGCGCGAATATCCGGTTGGCCCGGAGAACGTGGGCACCCCGCGGGCGGTGATGCGCGCGCTCGAGTTGATCCACCGCGGTGCCGTGGTGGCTCGCGCGACGTCCGACGCGATCATCGAGGTGCTGTCCGTGCCCGAGGTCAGCTATTTTCGGCGCGAGCTGCCACGCGGGGTGTTGTTCGCGGGCCGCTCGGGCTCCGGTCCGACGATGCGGTGCGAAGCCGGTATCGTGCGGCTCAAGGAGCGGCCCTTTGTGCTTTGCGTGATGATCAAGGGGCTGCCCTTCACCGGGGCCTATGATTATTCGAAACCGGACGCCCTGATCGCCGCGGTCACGCAGCTGGCGCTCCGGCGTTTTGCGCCCGCGGCCGGCGACGGGCG
>JANXSC010000454.1 GCA_025352845.1 Opitutaceae bacterium | reverse complement strand
TTTCGCGGGCGGCATCGCGCTTGCACTGTCCGGCCGCGGCGGCGAGGGCGCGGCTCTCACGAGCGCGCAGTCCCTCGTTTCGAGTCTGGTCGGCGCCACGCGTGCTCAGGCCGCGCTCCATCAAACCACGGCGCGCCTGCTGGTTTACGCGCAGTTCCCGCCGACTGGCGATGCCTACAAATACCTCCGCTATCTTCAGGTCGTCCGACTCGACACCGATGGCCGCACCTGGGTCGCCGCCGGCGATGCCGTGTTGCTGCCCGTGCCCATCTGCGTCGTCCCGCCGTCGCCCGTGCCGGCGACGCACCTCAACCCCGGCGTGGTCTGGAACAACAACGCGCTCACCGGCCCCACCTCGATTTTTGCCCTGCAGATTCTCACCAATTTCTCCGTCAATGGTCAGGGTGCCGGCCCCGGCCGTCCCGCCGCCGGCCAGCTCTTCGGCGGCACCGGCGGCGGCCGTGCCTACTATCTCGAATTCGGACCCGACGGCACCGTCACCTCGAACACCTCCAACAATCCCACCAAGATCGCGCTCGCCACCGCCGTGCTCGCGCCCGCGACGCTCCCGAAATTCAACAACGCGTTCGGCGTGCGCGGCCTCTTCGTGCGCAAGTCCGGCGCGATTTCCCTCGTCGATGACTCGACGGGTTTCTAATCATGCGCGAACCGGTTTTCTACCGTAGGGCCGGACCTCGCGTCCGCGCCTGCTTCCGAAAAACGCGGCCACGGCGCGGCGGCCAGCGGCGGCCCTACACCGCCACCCGCGCGTTTTCCCTCATTGAGGTTATCGCCGCCGTTGTGATTTTTTCCATCGGCATGGTCGCGATGCTCGGGCTCTTCGCGCCCGTCACGAAATCAATCGCCAACGTCACCGATGCCGAGGCCGCCGGCCGCGCCGCCGACGCCGTGCGCGCCCGCCTGCAAGCCCTCGGCTTCGACCGCTCCCTCGCGCTCGTGCAGGAGGTCGCTGAAGTGCGCAAGAAGGACGCCGACGGAAACTACAACCCCAACGACGGCACGAAATACCCCGCCGTCATCTTCGGTAAACTCAGTGGGGAGGTCTCGCTTTATGATGCGGCCGCGAAAAAATGGCTGGATGTCGACTTCACCAAGTCGCCGCCGGTGGCGAAAACCATGGCCGATGCCGACAAATTTTTCGAAATCGATCTGATCCGCAACGACACGCTCTCGCCGAAGGCCAACGATCCGACGGCCGCGCTCGTCGCCTTCAACATCCGCGTGCGCTGGCCCGCGTTCCTGCCTTCGTCGAACGGCGTCGCCGTGCAAGTCGGCGCCAATCCCGGCGGCGGCGGCTCCGTCCCCTACGACCACGGCAAAAAACAGGTGCTCTTCTTCACCGGCTCGATCCTCCGCTGATGTTTTCCAACTCTTGTCATTGCGAGGAGCGTAGCGACGACGTGTCCTCCATAGCCCGCAAGGCGACGGAGGAAGCAATCCAGCTGGATTGCAACGAGAGCGGCAGTCTCGGCGGCCGAGCCCGACACTCTCAACTCTCAGCTCTCAGCTATCAGCTCCTGCGGCGTTCGCGCCGCGGTTTCACCATCATCGAGCTGCTTGTCGCCGCCGGCATCACCTTGGGCATCGCCGGCTTCATCGCGATCATCGTCCTCAACGTCTCGACCACG
Source organism: Opitutaceae bacterium (assembly GCA_025352845.1). Lineage (GTDB taxonomy): Bacteria > Verrucomicrobiota > Verrucomicrobiia > Opitutales > Opitutaceae > ER46. The sequence goes on along the minus strand of JANXSC010000454.1, from coordinate 885 downwards.
TGGACGCGCGCCGGCAACCGCCTGAGCGCCGACGCCCAGGCGCGCATCGTCCTCGATCAACTCCAGCTCGATTTGCAGGGCGCGATGTTTCGCGACGATGGCAACGTCTGGCTCGCCGCGAACGTGGTCGATAACACGGGCAACGCTCCCGGCCTCTGGACGGAGGCCGTCCGCAATCCGAAACCCTCGGGCGCGGGTGCCAACGGCTCGGTCAATCTTAACACCCAGAGTATATCCGATCCTCTGGCCCGATTCGGCAAGGCGGGTATGTGGCTGCGCTTCTTCACCAACGGCCACCCCGGCACCAATGCGGCTGGTGCCTTGACCGTGCCGACCGCACCCGTCGCCGTCGGCTATCAGATTATCCGCCGTTTCTCCGCGACCAATTCCGCCAATACGCTCAGCCAGGGATATCTCTTGCACCGCGCCGAAGCGCGGCCGGCAGCCAGCGGCGGGCGCCCCGGTGTGCTCGAATCCGGATTCAATATTACGTCTGCCGCTTATACCACGGGGACGACCAACAACAATGGGACGAATCCCAGCGATCCGCGCTCGATTCAGGTTCCCGGGACCAACTCGGGTGCCACGCGAATTCTCGATGCTGTGATTGCTGACAATGTGATCGATTTCGGTGTGCGCGCCTACGTGCGCGATGCCGCCCAGCCCGGTGGCCTGCGCCTCGTGTTTCCCGCCGACAGCGCCGGCCGACCGAGCGGCAATGCCAATTCACGCTACCGCGCTACTCTCCCTTCCGATACCCCCGTCACATCAACTAACTTCAGCAGCCTTTTTCCCGATGTGATCGACATCACGGTCCGCCTCCTCACCGACGAAGGTGCCACCCAGATCGCGAACATCGAAAAGGTGCAGACGCCCGCGCTCACC
>JANXSC010000354.1 GCA_025352845.1 Opitutaceae bacterium | reverse complement strand
CGCGGCGCGGTAGCCGAGGCGCGCCACATCGGCGGCGGAAAGCCGGCCGGACTCGAGGTCGCGGAAATCGAGAAACGTCTCGCGCCGCAGCTCGCCGCCCGCCGCGATCGCGAGCGGACCGCCGGGCAGCGGGAACAGCTCGCCGTTCACGCGCACATCCCAACTGCCGAGCGTCGTCTCGCCCTCATGCACGAACGTGCCGAGGAACCGGTCGATGACCGCCTGCGGATTCGTCGTGCGCACGCCGGTGGGCGTCACGACGCCGTTGACGACCGCGAAGGAGGTGTTGAACGGATTGTAGGCCGTGGCGTCGGTGCGCGCGACGGCGTCGCGAAATTGGTTTTCCTTCACGGAATTGTCCTCGTGATCCTCCGTGCGCGCCGCCGAGTAGAGGAAGGCGCTTTCCCAGCGCCACGCGCGCGCAATCTCGCCGCGGGCGCCGAGGACAACGCGCTTCGCATCGGAATCCACGTTGATGACGCGCGGGGCGACATCGGCGAGCGTCTCGCGGCCGATGAGCACATCGCTCGGCGCGCCGGTGAGGCGCGGCGTGCCGTCGGCATTGGGCGCGCCGGTGGCGGAGTAGAAGCGCGAGCCGAAGGGATTGTAGGGGTTGTCGCGCGAGACGAGGATGTTGTTGTCCACGAAATTGTCCACGCGCGTGCCCTCGCGCTGATTGCGGGACTCGGCGCGGTAGTAGGTGGCGTCGGCAAAAAACTCGAGCGACGACGAGACCTTGAAATCGCCGGAGAGGTAAAGGTTCTGCCGCTTCGATTCGGGCAGCAGCATTTGGAATTTGTTGATGTCGAAAAAGTGCTCGTAGACCGGCGAGGCCAGCGACTGATCCGGCTGGGCGGCCTGCCAGGTGCGGGTGGCTGCGCCGGGCGCGGTGGGGACGATGTAGAACGTGCCGTTGGCAGCGATCGCGTTGGCGTTGAAACCCACGGCCGGCCGCGAGCCCGCGAACGCCCCGTCGGCGCCGATTGTGCCGCGCTGGAAACGCCCGAAGAAACCGTGCGCGCTGCGGAAATCGACCGCGGTGTCGGTCGTCGTGCCGTTCCACGGCGCGGGCGCGCGCGGACGCTGGTCCGCGCGGCGCGAAAACGAGCGGTCGGTGTTCAGCAAGGCCGAGCGATCGAGGTAGTCGTAGATGAGGACGACGCTGCCCGCGCCCTTGGCAAACGGTGCGCCGGTCGTGAGCGTGCCGCGCACCTCGCGCGCGCCGCCGTGCTGCGTGTCGGCGTAGCGCGCGGTCAGCTCGGTGCCGGTGACGTTGCGGCGGAGAAGGGTGTTGACGACGCCGGCCGAGGCATCGGTGCCGTAGATCGCCGAGGCGCCGTCGCGCAAAATTTCGAGCCCGGCGATGGCGGCGGTGGGGATGACGTTGGTGTTGACCGAGAGAAACGGCGCGCCGCCCTCCGGCCCGGTGACGGGATGCGGCGCGAGGCGGCGGCCGTTGAGGAGGACGAGCGTGTTGCCCGAGCCGAGGCCCCGCAGGCTGACGGTGGAGATGTCGCCGCGGATGCCCGCGCCGCCGTTGCCGCTCTCGCTCACCGGAATGCGGCCCGCCTCGGGCAGAAACGCGAACAGCTCCGCGGGCGTGGACACTGCTCGGACCTTCACATCTTCGGTCGAGAGGAGCGTGAGCGGCAGCGCCTTCTCCTGCTCGACGCGCTTGAGGAAAGAGCCGGTGACGGCGAACGCCTCGAGCTTGATGGCGACTTCGCCGGCGGCGGGAGGCACGGGTGCGGCCGCCTGCGCAAACCCGAGGCTGACGGAGGAGAGGAACGCGAGGAGACGAGACGGCAGGAGGACGTTTTTCATGGTGAATCGGAAAGGATCAGGCTGGCGGAATCGCCCTCGATGCGCAGACGCGTGCCGAACGGGGCGGAGAGTTTCGCGAGCCGCTCAAGGATTGCGCGCGCCTGCGCGCCGGTGGCGAGCGACGGCACCCCGCGGGTCTCGTAGAAACGTTTCGCGGGCGGCTCGCCCTCGCCGTGCTCGTTGAGAGCGACGGGGCGGAGCGTGAGGGCGGTGAGCTTGCCACCGGAAAATTCCGCGTTGGCGATCGCGCTCTCCCACACCTCGGGCAGGTAGAAGCCCGGCGCGGTGATGGTGTGAAACACAAGGCCGCCCAAGTCGTAGAAAATCACGCCGCCGCGGTGCAGCTCAATGCCGTGCAACAGCGGCGCGCCGTGCGAGACGAAGACCATCGCGCCCGCCTCGATGCACGCGCGCGCAAAGCGCCGCTTCCACTCTGGCGTCACCCGGTTGTCCTTCTCCCAATAGTGATCGTGCTGATAAGCGATCACGACGTCGGCCGACTGCGCGGCGGCGCGCAGCGCGGCGAAGACCCGCGCCGCGTCCGTCGCCTCGATCTCGTCGGTCTTCTCGTCGAGACGGACTTCGTTCACGCCCGCGCGCTCAGCCGTCGCCCCGCCACCCTCGCCGACCTTGCCGGAGGCAAAGGCGACCAGCGCCACGCGGCCGCGCGGCGTCGCGATTACCGCGGGCGCGCTCGCGGCGGCGAGCGTCGGACCGGTGCCGGCGAAGACGAAGCCCCGCGTCCGCACCGCCTCGATCGTGCCGAGGATGCCCTCGGACCCGAGGTCGAACGCATGGTTGTTCGCGAGCGCGAGCAGGTTGAAGCCCCACTCTTTCAGCGCGTCGAGCACGACGGGTTTGGTCGCGTGGAAAAACTGCGTGTCGCGCGTCGGCCGTCCCCGCCCCACGTCGATCGAGGTCTCGAGATCGGTGAACAGCACGTCGGCCGCCGGCGTCGCGAGGGCCGCGCGCACCGCGGTGAACTTCGCCGGCGCCACCCCGCGCAGGTCGTGCTTGATCAGCGCCTGGCCGACAAACGTGACGCGCAACGGCGCGGGCTCCGCCGCTGGCGCTTTTCCAACCAAAAACGCCAGCAGGATTAGATTCCGCAAAGCCTGGGGTGAGGTTGGTCGCAAGGCGAAAAATTCCGTCATTCGCGCCAGCGTGTCGAGTAATTTTCAAGACCGCCAAGCACGCGGGCGCAGCTCAGTTTCTTGCAACTGCGGCCGACGCCGAGTGTAGCGCGGTCAGCCTGACCGCGCTTTCCGGCCCAGCACGGGCAGGCTGCCCGTGCTACGGTGCGGCGCGTTTCGCTCAATGAAGCGTGCAAGAAACTGAGATGCGCCCCGCCGACACCCGCCCGCGGCTCAATAACCCACCGCGACATTCGTCCGCCGCGGATCGGCGTAGCCGGTGAGCGTGCCGTCGGCGTTGAACTCGACGGCGTTCAGGCCGCCGAAGTAGCGGCCCGTGCCGGCGGGCTCGCGGAGCACGACCCTCCAACCGCGCGCGCGCAACGCCTCCGCCTCCGCCGCTGGAAACGACTGCTCCGCCTCAAACGCCTCCTCCTCGTCGCGCCGAAACGGCGCCGAAAAATGCACGCGCGTGTCGCCAATCGCCTCGGCCAGCGGGCGGTTGAAGGCGAGGCGGTCGAGCAGGGCCTGCAACATCGCCGTCGGAATCCGCGCCGCGCCGGGGATGCCGATCGCGAACTGTGGCTTGCCAGCGCGCAGCACGATGGTCGGCCCGATGGTGCTGCGCGGGCGCCGGCCCGGCGCGAGGGCGTTGACGCTCCGCAAGTCGGTGAACGTGAAATTACTCATCGAGTTATTCAGCACGACGCCGGTGCCCGGCGGCACCACGCCCGCGCCGAAGTGCAGGCTCTGCGATTGCGTCGCGCACACGATGTTCCCCTCGCGATCGACGACGATGAAGTGCGTCGTCGCCGCCATCGGGCTTTCGTAGAATTCGGATTCGGCCAGCGCGACCTTCTTCTTTTTTCGCGGCTGCGCGCCAAACGCCTTCTCGCGCAGCTCCGCGATCGCGTCGGGTGCGAGGAGTTTCTCGAAGAGGAAACGCGATTCCGGCTTGTCCCCGATCGTGCGGCTGATGGCGGGAAAGGACGCGCGCCACACGCGACCGATCATGTCGAGGTTGGCCGCCGACCGCAGCGGACCGGGCGCGAAGGCTTGGTTTTCCAGCGCCTTCATGATCGGCAGGAAAAGCGCCGCCCCGCTCGCCGGCGGCGGCGCGCACTGGAGCGTGTAGCCGCGGAAATCCATCGTCATCGCCTCCGAGATGCGCGCCTCGTAGCCCGCGAGATCGGCGAGCGTCAGCACGCCGCCGCCGCGCTGCGAGGCGGCCACGATCGCCTGCGCGATCCGGCCGCGATAAAAACCGTCGCGGCCCTCGCGCGCGAGCGCCTCCATCGTGCGCGCGAGATCCTCGTTCGGCAGCAGGCCGCCCTCGGCCGGCAACTCGCCGCCGGGCAAATAGAGCCGCGCGATCTCGGCATCGCCGCGGCGGAGTTTCTTTTCCTGCTCCGCGAAACCGTCGCGCGTCTTCGGCAGAATCTTAAAACCCGCCCGCGCCAAATCGATCGCCGGCTGCACGGCGTCGGACCATTTTGCGGCGCCCCATTTTTGGTGCGCCGCCCAAAGACCAGCGGCCAAGCCGGGCACACACACCGCGCCGTAGCCGTAGCTGCGATCCTCCTCGGGGCGTTTCAGATAGGCGGCGACATCAAGCGAGCCCGCGGCGTCCATGGCCTCGACCGCGTAAGTCTGGCCCGACTTCGCCTCGAAATAGAGCAGCATCAGTTTCCCGCCGAGCCCGGAACCAAACGGTTCGGCCACGCCCACTGCGAGCGAGGTGGCGACGGCCGCATCGATCGCGTTGCCGCCCGCTTTCAAGACGGCCACGCCCGCCGCCGCCGCCTGCGGATGCGCGACGACGACCATGCCGTGCGGCGCCGTGACCGGCGTGATCGCGACGGGCAAGGCAGCCCGCGCGATAGAGAAGAGGAAAAAGAAAACAGGGGGGCCGAGGATTTTCACGCTAGAGCAGCCTGCCCCACCGCAGCTTTCGTTGGAAAGCCCCAAAACTCCGATCGCCGCGCACTCCGAGCCGGTTGATCTCGAAACGATCGCGAAGGGGCAGCGCATTCACGCGGTTGCCGATGCGGAATGCCACCTGCACGCCGGCTTCGTGAAACAGGCGTCGCATCGCGTCGCGCGCGGCCGCGCCGCGCGGGCGGCGGCCGAAGGGATACGCGAGCGCGGGCGCGGGATTCAGGCCGAGGCCGCGCAGTGCGGAAAAATTCTCCCGCACGTCCGCCGCGATCTGCTCCGTGGTGAGCGTGGAATAGTTCAGGTGGCGGTGCGAATGGAGGGCCAGCTCCCAACCCGCGCCGGCCAGCGCGTGCAGTTGCGCCGCGTGCATGAGCGGTCGCGGCACGCGGTCCCACGCGCTCGCCGCACCCACAAACGCTGTCGGCACAAAGACCGCCGCGCGCACGCCCTGCCGCTGGAGGACGGGCAGCGCCAGCTCCAGCGTGTCGAGATAGGCATCGTCAAATGTCACCAAGATGGGCCACGCAGGCAACGCCGCCCGCTCCGCCGCGGCGCGCGCCACGTCGGCCACCGAGACAAACGCCCAGCCCTCGGCCCGCAGCCACGCCATCTGCTGTTCCAATTGCGCGACGGTCACGGTCAGCTCGTCGCCCCCCGTGACGGACACCTTGTGATACATCAGCACGCGCAGGCCGCGGCGGGCGAATCGAAACATGTCATGGATGACGAACGACGCGTGCGGGGTTGACAATGCCGTTGTCGCGCCCGAACAGAGTTCCGCCCGCTGCGGCAACTGCGATGCCTGCATCCCGTCCCCTGCAACTGTCTGTCGTCATCATCACGCTGAACGAAGTGAAGCGCATCGGCGACTGCCTGGACTCGGTGCGCGATCTGGCGGATGACGTCGTCGTCATCGATGCGCACAGTCGAGACGCCACGCGGGCGGTCTGCGCGGGGCGGGGCGCGCGGGTATTCGAGCGCGCGTGGAGCGGCTACTCGGCGCAGAAAAATTTCGGCAACGCCCGGGCGCGCCATGACTGGGTGTTGTCCCTCGACGCCGACGAGCGCGTCTCGCCGGAACTGGCGGCGGCGCTGCGCGCGGAATTTGCGCGCGGTCCGTGCGACGACGCCTACTCCATCCGCTTTGAAAATTACTTCGGCCGGCAGCGCATCCGGTTTGGCGCATGGAATCCTGAGTATCACGTCCGGCTGTTCGACCGCCGGCTCCTCGCGTGGAACGAGGACGATGTGCATGAGAGCCTTTGCTCCGCGGTTGCCGTGCGCCCGGGTCGTTTGCGGGGCTGCATTCGCCATATGACCGTATATTCCCGCGCGCAACTGGCGGCGAAGACCGACCGCTACAGCGCGCTGTTCGCCGCAAAAGTCCGCCGTCGCGCGCGGCCGCCCGGCCTGTCGAAAGTCTGGCTCAATCCCATGTGGCGCTTTGTGCGCGACTACGCGGTGCGTCTCGGTGCGTTCGACGGCGCGGCCGGTGCCGCGATCGCGTGGGAGTCGGCGCGCTACACGCATCTCAAATATGCGCGGGCCCTGCCGGCGGGGCGGCCCCTCCGCCAGCTGCAACGCCTGACGATGGCCGCGGGCTGCGGGCTGCTCGCACTCTCGCTTGCGCAGGCGCCGTGGGCGAGATTTCGCGGCGAGAATTACCTGCTTTCCGCAAGAATCGCGGTGGCAGACATCGACGACGATTTCACGAACATGAACTCGCTCTCGTTCGATGACGACGACGTGGTCGTGTGACCCGCGCCCGGCGTGAGGCGGC
>JANXSC010000290.1 GCA_025352845.1 Opitutaceae bacterium | reverse complement strand
CGCAGGGCCTCGGGCAGGTTGAACGCGCCGCTGCGGGCGATCTCCTCGTTGGAGACGATGTAGCCCGGCGCGGGTGTCTCGAAGAGCGCGGTGTTTTTGCGGCCGAGGGAGGAGATCTCGACTTTGACCAGTTCCTCTAGGCTGAGGTCGGCGAAATCCGCGCTCAAAGTGACTTGGGCGGAGACGAGGCCGGAAAAAAAAACGGCGAACGAAAGGACGGCTTTGGCCGCGGAGCCGGGAAGTGATTTAATCCGATGCTTCATGGATGCTGGCATTTGAGATTAAGGCTGCGCCGCGCCGACTCGCGGGGCGTGCTTGAAGGTGGGCCGGCGTGCCTCGCACCCTTGGTGATGCGCTCGACCAAGGTTCGGACGAAGGCGGCATCGATCTGGGTCGGACGAGGCGCTTTGGGCGCGACCCTGGCCGGTAAAACCGATCGCCAGCAGGAGAGCCGAGAGGACCGGAGACCACGGGGTGAGGAGGCTGTTCAAATTATTCAGTTTCATGTGATGATCTCCGGACAGGCGGCAGGCCGCCGTGATAAACGCGCAGGGGTTTCGTGGTTTTGGATCGGGTTCATCAATGCATCTTCCCAATAAATCGGCATGGGAGGCACGGGCTTGAACGTCTTTGCGCCGTCGGCAGCCATTTACCGGGACTGAACATAGTGATTGATCCCGGATGTGCGGCGGTCTGCTTCGACATATCGGAGGCCGTTGTTCGGGCTCAGTTCGTAGCCGTCAATGCGGAGCAGCCGCAGTCCGAGCTTTTCAGACATTCGTGACAACCCCGGGCGCAGGCATTTAGGCCGCGGGGTTTAGCGCCAGTTTCTCCGCGACTGGCAGCGCGAGGGTAAAGGTCGCGCCGTGCCTCGCGCCGTCGCGCGGAGGGTGAGCGTGCCGCCGAGTTTCCGGGCGGCGTTGGCGCAACTGTGGCCGTTTTTTTTTCGTGGTGAAGCCGTGGTTGAAAATGCGCGTGAGATTTTCGGGCGGAATGCGGATGCCATTGTCCGTCACCTCCACCAACACGCGCCCCCCGTCGCCGCGCGCGATGCGCAGCGTCAGGCGCCGGTCGCCGGGCCGCACGTCCAGCGCCTGCCGGGCATTGCTGATGAGGTTGACGAGAATCAGGAGAATCTTGTGGCGGTCGACCAGGACGGGCAAATGCGGCCGGGGTGGATTGCGACCGCGTCCCGGCCCGCGGTGCGGGCGCTCCGGCGCTGCCTACGGAAACAATCCGCGGCTCTGCTTCGCGTCCGCCACGCGCTGAATGCCGAGCGTGAGCGCGGCGAGGCGGCGGCTGAATTTGAATTTCCGTCTCTGCGCGTCCACGGCGTCCTTCGCCTTGTCGAGCATCGCGAAGAGTTTTTGCAGCACCTCGTCGCGGCCCCAGTAGAAGTTCGAGAGATTCTGCAGCCACTCGAAATAGGAGACGATCACGCCGCCGGAATTGCAGAGCACGTCGGGGATCAGTTCGATGTCGCCACGGTCTTCGATGATTTTGTCGGCGGCGTTGGTGGTCGGGCCGTTGGCACCCTCGGCGAGCACGCGGCACTTGAGCCGTGGCGCATTTTGTTCGGTGATCACGCGTTCGAGCGCGCATGGCGCGAGCACGGTGCAATCGAGTTCGAGCAATGCATCGTTGGAGATCGGCTCGCCGCCGTCGAAGTCGTGGAGCGTTTTCTGGTAGCGGACGTAGGCGAGCGCCTTCGTGAGATCGATCCCAGCGCGATTGTAGATGCCGCCCGTGTAGTCGGAGATCGCGATGATCTTCGCGCCGTAGCCGGCGAGCGCGAGGGCAGTCTCGCTGCCGACGTTGCCGAAACCCTGGATCGCAACCGTCGCCTGCGTCACGGCCAGCTTGAGATCCTCGAGATATTTTTTCGTGAGGTAGGCGACGCCCGCGCCGGTGGCTTCGCGCCGGCCCTGCGAGCCGCCGAGCGCGATGGGTTTGCCGGTGACGACGGCGCTGGCGACGTGGCCGACGTGATTGGAATAAGTGTCCATCATCCAGCCCATGATTTTTTCGTTGGTGCCGACATCGGGCGCGGGCACGTCGATGTGCGGGCCGACGAAATTCACCATCTCCTGCATGTAGCGCCGCGAGAGGTGCTCAAGTTCGGACT
>JANXSC010000281.1 GCA_025352845.1 Opitutaceae bacterium | reverse complement strand
CGCGGTCGTCCCAACGCGCCGAGGGCGGCGCGGCTCCAGCACGAGGTCAGCGAAGTTGGCGTGCGTTCCGCGCGCGGCGTGTTCTCACTACCTCTCGTTATGCCGCTGATCGACAAACCGCTGCCCGAACTCCTCGAATACCGCGGACGCAATCCGCGCCCCGCCGACTTCGACACCTACTGGTCCGCCGCGCTCGCCGAACTCGACGCCACTCCGCCCCACGCCGAGCTGCGCCGCAGCACCGTCGTCGCCTCACTCCACGTCGAGGCATTTGATCTCTGGTTCACCGGCGTCGGCGGCGCGCGCATCTACGCGAAATATCTCCGCCCGAAAAACCCCGGCGCCAGCGCGGCGAAGCATCCGGCCGTGCTGCAATTTCACGGTTACACCGGGCACACCGGCGACTGGCTCGACAAATTCGGCTGGCCCGCGGAGGGCTTTTGCTACGCTGCGATGGATTGCCGAGGCCAGGGCGGTCGCTCCGAGGACAACTCCGCCGTCCACGGCACGACGCTGCGCGGCCACATCATCCGCGGCCTCGACGATCCAGATCCGCGCAAGCTGGCGTTTCGCCAAATCTTTTTGGACGCCGCACAACTGGCGCGCGTCGTGATGAGCTTCGCCGAGGTCGACGCCGATCGCGTGGGTTGCTTCGGTGCGTCGCAGGGCGGCGCGCTTTCGCTGGCGTGCGCCGCGCTCGAACCGCGCATCAAACGCATCGCGCCCGTCTTCCCGTTTCTCTGCGACTACCAGCGCGTCTGGGAAATGGACTGCGCGAAGGACGCCTACGAGGAGCTGCGGCTCTTCTTCCGCAACCACGACCCGCGCCACGAACGCGAAACGGAAATCTTTACCAAGCTCGGCTACATCGACGTGCAGCACCTCGCGCCGCGCGTGCGCGCCGAGACGCTGATGTTCACCAGCCTCATGGACACGCTGACGCCACCAAGCACGCAATTCGCCGCCTACAACAAAATCACCGCGAAAAAGAATTACGTGCTCTACCCCGATTTCGGACACGAGGCGCTACCCGGGCAGATTGATCGGACGTTTAATTTTATGCAGGGATTAAAGTGAGCCGCGACGATGTTCGCGAGATCGACGGCTTGAGGTAGCGCGGTGCTTCAGCCCGCGTTTGTTGCGCCTACCCCATTCGCCGAACCGCGGGCTGAAGCACCTTCCTACCCTACCCACGAAATTTTCTGCATCCGCTCCGCCAGCTCCACGTCCTTCGCCGTGACTTTGTTGCCGGCATCGTGGGTCGTGAGACGGACGGCTACGCGGTTGTAAACATTCGTCCACTCGGGGTGATGGTTTAGCTCCTCCGCTTCGTAGCCGACGCGCACCATGAAGCTCAGCGCCTCCCGAAACGAACCGAACTTGAACGTCTTCAGCAGTGCGTCGCGCTTAAATTTCCACCCCGGCAGCTTCGCGCAGGCTTTGACAATTTTTTCGGGCGTAAGTGGGCGGTTCATCGGCTCAGATTACCCGCGGCCGCGCGTCCGTCAATGAACCGGGCACGGTTCGTCTGGCGGCTTGTCAATCAGCCCGCCCGCGCCCAAGGTCGCCCCTCGCTGCATGTCCGCTCCCGTCGAAAACGTCCCCCACCACGTCGCCATTATTATGGACGGCAACGGTCGCTGGGCGAAACAGCGCGGCCTGCCGCGCATCGAGGGTCACCGCCGCGGCGTCGAGACCGTGCGCACGACGACCTTTGCCGCCCGCGATCTCGGGGTGCGGATGCTGACGCTCTACGCCTTTTCGATTGAAAATTGGAAACGGCCGCAGGACGAGGTCGGCGCGCTGATGGGGTTGCTGGAGTATTATCTGAAGAAGGAATTCGAAACTTTCGTCCGCGATCGCGTGCGGCTGCGCACCATCGGCCGCACCGAGGAACTCCCGGTCGGCGTGCAAAAACTCCTCCGCACCACCATCGAGGAGACGAAGCATTTCACCGACTACACGCTCGTCCTCGCCCTCAACTACGGTGCGCGCACCGAGATCGTCGATGCCGCGCGCGCCTACGCGGCGGCCGTCGCCGCAGGCAAAGAAAAGCTCAACGACAACTCCTGGGCCACCTTCAGCCGCTACCTTTACACCGCCGACATGCCCGACCCCGATCTTGTGATCCGCACGTCGGGCGAGACGCGCATCAGCAACTTCCTCCTGCCGCAGGCCGCCTACGCCGAATTCGTTTTCACGAAGGTGCTGTGGCCCGATTTCACCAAGGCCGACCTCGCCGCCGCGATCGCCGACTTCAACCGGCGCGAGCGCCGCTTCGGCCTGACCAGCGAGCAGTTGAAACCCGCGGCGGCGAAGTGAGGCGGCGCGAGGACTAAACGACCCGCATGGGCAAACGCATCTTCAGCACGGTCGCGCTCTGGGTCACCGTCGGCAGCGCGCTGTGGTTTTTCCGCACGACCGGGGCGCTCGTTTTGATCGGCCTCGTCTCGGTGCTCACGCTGCGCGAGTTCTACGCGCTCATGCGCGCCTCGGGCTACGATCCGTTCGACAAGCTCGGCCTGTGTTTCGGTGCATTGATCACGCTGTCGCCGTGGCTTGAGACGCTGTGCTCGTGCCCGACAGCACTCTTGCTGCCGCTCGCGGTGATCGTCTTTGCGCTGCGGCTGCTCGGCGAGCGGACCCCGGACACGCGCGTCGAGTCGCTCGCTTCGACCCTGTTCGGCCTCGTTTACGTCGCCGTGATGTTGAAATATCTCACCGCCATCGTCACGCCGCTGCCCGGCGACACGGTTTCGGCCGACGGCCGTTTGCTGCTCTGCCTCTGGATCATCGCGGTGGTGAAATTCTGCGACACGGGCGCGCTGCTCACCGGCATGGCGATCGGGAAACACAAAATGTCACCCGTAATCAGTCCGAAGAAGACGTGGGAGGGCGCGGTGGGCGGCGTCGTGGTGGCAATGGGCGTGGGCGCGTTGATCGCGTGGCTCGCGCGCGGGGTTTTTCCTCCGCATCTCACCCCGCTCATGGCCGCGCTGATGGCTGCGCCCATCGCCATCATCGGCATCGTCGCCGATCTCGTGGAGTCAGTGCTGAAGCGTCGCGCG
>JANXSC010000280.1 GCA_025352845.1 Opitutaceae bacterium | reverse complement strand
TTTCAAGCGCGGCGGCGGGGTCAGGAGACCGCGCCCTACAAAAACGCTGTTGCTCGGCTCGCATCTCGATACGGTGCGCGACGCCGGTCGTTTCGACGGCCCGCTCGGCGTGTTGTTGCCGATTGTCGCGCTGGAGGAGCTGCGGCGCCGCGGCGTGACGCTGTCATTTGCCGTCGAGGTTTTAGGTTTTTCCGAGGAGGAGGGCGTGCGGTTCGCGAGCGCGTATCTCGGCAGCGAAGGTTACGCGGGGAAAATCTCGGCGAAGACACTTGCGTTGCGGGATGAGGCTGGCGTGAGCGTGCGGGAGGTGTTGGAGAAGTTTGGCGGCCGTAAATTTACGCCGCCCAAGCCGGCGCATCGCCGCAGTGATCTTCTCGGTTATGTCGAGGTCCACATCGAGCAGGGTCCGGTGCTGGAGGCCGAGCGGCTCGCGGTCGGCGTCGTCTCGGCGATTGCAGGGCAGAGTCGTTTCAAAATTATTTGGACCGGCAAGGCCGGTCACGCGGGCACGACGCCGATGGCGTTGCGGCGCGATGCGCTCGCGGGCGCGGCGGAGTTTATCGCCGGCGTCGAGACGATCGCGCGGCGCACGCCGGGGCTGGTGGCGACGGTCGGTGCGCTCACGGTTTCGCCCGGAGCGGCGAACGTGATTCCCGGCGAGGTGACGCACACGCTCGATGCCCGCCACGCGCGGGACGCGGTGCGGCGCGCGGCGTTGATGAAGTTCGGTCGGCTCGCAACGCAGATTGCGCAACGCCGCCGACTCGAACGCCGCTGGGTGCGCACGCAGGAAAATTCCGCGACCGCGTGCTCGCCCACGCTCACGGCCGAGCTCGCGCGCAGCGTGCTGGCGGTGCAGGGAAAAAATTTCTCGCTCGTCAGCGGCGCGGGTCACGACGCGGTGGTGATGTCGGCGCTCACGCCGGTGGCGATGTTGTTTGTGCGCTGTCGCGATGGGCTGAGCCATCATCCCGACGAGTATGCATCGCCGGCCGACCTTGATGTCGCGTTGCGCGTGATGGTGGACTTCTTGGCGCGGATGGCCCAACGACACTCCTGATGAAACGAACCGGCCCCATTGTCCGCCATAACACCAAGACGGTCCACGAGCCCGAGCGGCTCGATCTCGTGGTGCGTGGCGGGCGCGTCGTCACGCCCAATGGCATCCTCGATGTCGAGATCGGCATCGTGCGCGGGAAGATCGTGCGGCTCGCGCCGCGCGTGACCGATGCGACTAACGCCACACTGGACGCCGAGGGCCGCCACGTTTTCCCCGGCATCATCGACGCGCACGTGCATTTCAACGAGCCCGGCCGCGCCGACTGGGAAGGGATCGCCAGCGGTTCGGCGGCGCTCGCGGCGGGCGGCGGTTCGGTGTTTTTCGACATGCCGCTCAATTCGGAGCCGCCCGTGCTCGACGCGGCGGGCTTGCGCGAAAAACGACGCATTGCCGAGGAAAAATCCTGCACCGACTTCGCGCTCTGGGGCGGCCTTACGCCCGGCAACCTCGATCAGCTCGCCGGCCTGCGCGACGCGGGTGCGATCGGGTTGAAGGCGTTCATGTGCGACAGCGGTATCGCGAGTTTTCCGAACGTCGATGCGCGCGTGCTGCGCGAAGGCATGAAGCGGGCGGCGAAGATCGGCCTGATCGTGGCGGTGCATGCGGAAGACGACGCGCTCGCGGCGAAGCTTACGGCGAAAATGAAGGCGGCGGGTCGCACCGATGCGAAGGCGTGGCTCGACTCGCGGCCGGTCGAGGTAGAACTCACGGCCATCCGCACGGCGATCGAGTTGGCGGGCGAGACGGGTTGCGCGCTGCACGTCGTGCATGTGAGCACGCCCGAGGGCATCGCGCTGATCGCGGAGGCGCGGTTGCAGCGCGTGGATGTCACGGCGGAGACTTGTCCGCATTATCTTTTGCTGAACGACAAGGATGTCGTGCGCCTCGGGCCGCTCGCGAAATGCGCGCCGCCATTGCGCGACGAGAAACGGCGCAAGGCGCTCTGGGCCGACCTGCGCGCGGGCGACATCCAGACCGTGGGCTCCGATCATTCGCCGTCGCGGCCGGAGATGAAGGACTCGGCGAACATGTTCGCCGTGTGGGGCGGCATCGCCGGCGTGCAGCACGGCTTCGAGCTGTTGTTTTCCGCGTGCGAGAAAACGGCGGAAAAGGATTTGCCCGTTCTCGCCGCCGTGCTCGCGCGCAACGTCGCGCGCCGTTTCCAGCTCGACGATCGCAAGGGGGAGATTGCGCTCGGGCGCGATGCGGACTTTTCCTTCATCGAGTTTGGCAAGCCCCGGACAATTCACGCCGAGGATCTCTGGACGCGGCACCGGATCAGCGCCTACGTGGGCGAGCGCAGCCGGGCGCGGGTGACGCATACCTACGTGCGCGGCGGCGCCATCTACGCCGACGGCCGGTTGACGAACCTGCCGCAGCCGGGACAGTTTCTCGCGCCCCACCGACCCCGGTGCTGAGGTAGAAAAACAAGACTCCATTCGAGCGTTCGCGGTTAAGATTCACTCCCTCGCTTTCTCATCATGAGCACTCCCTACGGACAGACCCGCACGCGCGTCGCCGCGCGCCATGCCCTCATCGCCCGGGATGGGCACGTGAAGAGCGTTGTGCCCGGCATCTCGGGCGCGGCGACCGTGATTCTGATCAACGCCGCGATGGGCGCGAATTTCGCGCAGTTGCTCGTCACGTTCGAGACCGGCGGGCGCGCGGATTTCCCCGCCACCGAGGTTGAGACGGCGGGCTATTTCGAGACGGGCGGCGGCGTCGTGCGGATCGGTCGCGAAAAGGCGAAGTGCGGCGCGGGCGGATTTTTCTTCGCGCCCGCGGGCGCGGCGTGGTCAATCACGGCGGCGAAGGCGGGCACGCGCCTCACGCTCTTCCAGAAAAAATTCGCGTCGCTTGCCGGCGTGGCCGCACCGGCGGCGATCATCGGCGATGCGTCGGACGTGAAGGGCCAGCCCTTCCTCGGCGATCCGGATGCGCGGTTGCAGGTGTTGTTGCCCGACGTGCCGGCCTTCGATCTCGCGATGAATATTTTCACCTACCAGCCGGGCGCGACGCTGCCGTTTGTCGAGACGCACGTGATGGAGCACGGGCTGCTGATGCTCACGGGGCAGGGCGTCTATCGCCTCGAAGACTCGTGGTATCCCGTCGCGGCGGGCGACGCGATCTGGATGGCGCCGTATTGCCCGCAGTGGTTCGTCGCGATGGGCAAGACGCCGGCGAGCTACCTTTACTACAAGGACGTGAACCGCGCCGCGCTCTGACGCCGCGGGCTACGGCCTCGCGGCGCGCGCGTAGTCGGAGAAGGTCACCGTCATCGTCGCGTCGAGCGACTTGAACCAGAACGCCGTGCCGCGCACGCGCGTCTCGACGCGTTGCAGCAGGCTCGGCGTCGTCGCATCGGACAGGCTGTAGATCATCTTGGTGTTCAACTCGGCGATTTTTACGCCGAAGGTGGGGCTGAACTCCGCGGTGTTGGCGAGTTCGACCGACTCGATCGTGCGGGTGGTCTTATGGATGACGAGCGTCGCCCGGAGAAACGGCGAGGTCCGGTCGCGCGCCTCGCCGGGGCGCAGCCGGAAGCGACAGGTGACGCGCTCGGCGTTGTCGGCCACAACTTCAGCCGAATTCAGATCGAGTTGATCGATGAGTGATGGAGCGGTGCCGGTGCGGGAGCGGCGCGACCGTGCCTCGGCGTAGTTTTTCAATTCCTCGTCGGTGGGCGCGCGACCGTCTTTTTGCAGCAGCGTCCAGCGCGCAAACTCGGGCCGGACGGCGTCGGCGCGCTCGACGGTCGATTTCCCCTCGGCGGCGGTTGTCTGCGTGAACGACCAGCGGGGCGGCGCATCCGCGCGGAATTTTGCGATCGCGCCCATGAGTTCCGGCGGTGCAGCGCCGAGCGCGGGCAGGGCCAGGGCGAGGAGGGCGAGGAGCAAACGCATCTGCGGGACAAACCGGAAAGCCGGAAGAGAATCAACCCGCATCCCTAATAAAATCCCGCGCCGCCCGTTGTTGAAGCGAGCCCCTATCAAAACATGAACTCCAACTACGTCATCCCCGTTGCTGTCGCCGCCGCTTTCCATGGTGTGCTGTTATTTGGTATTCCGAAGAGTCCGCCCCGGCTAGCTGCTGCGCAGGAAGTGACGAAGTATGTTCCCTTCAGTATTGTAGAGCCGGTGCCCGAAGTAGTCGTAACCACTGAGTCCGGCGGCGAGAAGTCTGAACCAAAAGAGCCGGTTGCGCTTCTGCCCATTGTTCAACCCGAACCGCTCGCGCCGGTGGTGGATCCTGTGTTCCCATTCACTCCGCCGAAAATCGATCCGTCGGCCGTGCGAAGTGATGGCCCGATAATCCCGACCAACCTCAATCCCGGCGGTGACTCGAGCCCGGGCGTTGGGTTCGGCCCAGTTCTGCCGATCGACCTCGACAACTCGCCGCGCACCCGCTTCCAACCCGCGCCGCACTATCCTCAAAGCGCGAAGATCGCGGGACTCACCGGCGAGGTGTTGGTCGAGTTCACGGTCGACGAAAACGGCCGCGTGCTCGAGCCGCATGTCGTGCGGTCGTCGGATCGGATGTTTGAGGAACCCTCGTTGCGTGCGGTCGCGAAATGGCAATTCGAACCCGGCCGCAGCGGCGGCCGGATCGTGCGGTTTCGTATGGCGGTGCCGGTGGTGTTCAACCTCAACGAGTGAGGTCGGGGCAAACGGCGACCGCGTCCCGCGGCCGCCGTTTCGCTCGGGATCGTGTTACGCGACGCTGACGATGGTCTGGGGCTTCGACTCGCGGTGGGGCGTGGTAACAGCGTCGCCGAGGCGCCGGCCGAGTAGTTGTCGGCCGAGCGGCGACTGCGGTGTGACGACGAGAATTTCCCGTCCACCACACTGGAGTTGCGCACCCCCGGCGCGCGGACCGAGAAAATACCAGGAGCGTCGCCGCGTGGCGGTTTCCTCGAGTTCGATGACGGCGCCGAGCGCGATGGTGGCCGCGGCGTCAAAGTCCGGCAGCGGCAGCGCCGAGTAGAGTTCGATGCCCGCGCCGATCTCCGTCGCGAGCTTGGCCTGACCTTCGGCGAGATATGCGGCCTCCTGGCTGTGCGTGTCCCATTTGCTTTCGGCGCGGCTTTCCTCGGAAATCGCCTCGTCGCGGGCCATCGTGGCGGCGGTGGTTTGGCGCGACAGCTCGTCGCGGAGGTGTCGGATGATGGCGTCGCGCAGCTCGGATTTTTTCACGTTGGCGAAAACTTTGATAAAAGTTATGGAGCCCGCTTTCTGCTGGCGCAGCCGGAACCCGGTCGCATGTTCACGCCCTACTCATCTGGCTTGTCAACGGGCATAACGCATGGCGCGCAAAATCAGTTTCATCAATTACAAGGGCGGTGTCGGCAAGACGTCGCTGATCGTGAACACGGCCGCGGCCCTGGCGAAGCTCGGCAAGCGCGTGCTGCTTTTCGATTTCGACACGCAGTCCAACGCGAGCATCTGGCTCCTGAAACTCGATCGCTGGAACAAGATTAACGCCTCGGGCGAGGGCGCGATTTTTTCGATTTTCGAGCCGGGCCGCGCGCACATCCGCGACCTGATCATCAAGGATGTCGTCGCGGGCAAGAGCGGCGAGAAGCTGCTGCCCGGCCTCGATCTCGTGCCGACGATTTTCAACCTCGTCGATTTGGAAAACGAGTATGAGGGCGACCCGAAGCGGCCGCCGTATCTCCACTTCAACGAGCAGCTCGCCGCCGTCGAGTCGAACTACGACTTCATCCTCTTCGACTGCCCGCCGAACATCCTGCGCGCTTCGCAGTGCGGCGTGTTTTCCTCGAACGAAATCTACGTGCCGGCCAATCCCGATGCTCTGAGCCTAATCGGCTTCACGCTGCTCGTGGAGAAGCTGCAAAAATTCCACCAGCTCTCCGCCAGTTTCCGCCGGGCGGCGATGGGCGCGCCGGCGCAGGTGCAGGGAATTGTTTTCAACTCGATCAAGACGGGGGTCGATATCGAGGTGCCCAAGATGCGAATGCAGCTCCGGCTCAACCAGTTCAAGGCCGCCAAGCGCGCGGCGCCCACCGCGAAGATCTTCGATGCGCAGATTCGCGACGCCATGGTCGTGCGCCGCGCCGTCGCCCTCGGCCTGCCCGTTGCGCTGGTGAGCGCGGAGGCGACCGACGCCGGGCCGTCGGGCGACAATGTCATTTCAGATTACCGCAAACTTGCCGCTGAGATCCTCGGCCACGTTTAACTCCCAAAAAGAATTCCGCATGAGCACCCAATCCGCCACTGCCCAAACGCTCTCCTTGACCGCCGCCAAAGCCTGGGACGAAGTGCGCGCCGCGTTCGCAACCTCGATCATGGTTGATACGTCGCTGAACAGCCTCGCGCAAAACCTCGACGGCCCCGAGTGGCCGATCAAGGGCAAGGACGAGACGCCCGCGAAATACATCGACCTGAATTTCGAGGAAGTGGCCGAGCTGATCCAGCTCAAGGGGCAGAAACCGGAGTTGGCCGAGCGCCTCACCGGCATCCTGAAGGAGACGCTCGCGTTCGACAGCCCGTATGGCGAGATGATCGAGCAGGCGCAGGCCGCATCGGAGAAAGACAACCAGCTCCTGCGGAATCTCACGAAGCTGAACATCCCGGAGAATTTCCCCATCGAACTCGCCTCGCTGGAGCCGGGGACGCTGGAATTCTGCAAGCTGGAAAAACTCTCGACGCTCGGCGAGTTCGCCGTGTTTGCGCAGAGCATGGCGCAGGCCGTGATCGTGGGCGGGGATTTTCGGAAGCTGCTGAACGCCCTGTCGCACGTGGATGAGGGTGCACTGGCCGAGGCGCTGCCGTTCCGCCGCGGTCAAAAAGGCCTGCACCTCGCCGAGGCGATCGCCCTTGTGGCGCGTTCGCCCGACGCGGCGGCGCGCACCGAACTGGCGACGACGTGGTTTCATCAGGACATCGCGATGATTGAGAAGGAACTCGCGGCCGGCGGCGCGCTCGACCGGTATTTCGTCGTGTTGGGAAATCCCGAGCTTGAGAAACGCGCGATGGCGCTGTTGCGCCCGCACCTCCGCTTGCCCTGCAAGCCCGAGGAAAAGAAAAAGTCCGGCCTGTTCGGCTGGCTCTTCAAAGGAAAGTAACGCGCATGTCCGCCGCGGTCATGATCAAGTTTCCGCCGCCGAGGCCGCGCGACCCAGCGATCGCACTCGCGCTGCCGCGCCGGCAGCCGGCGACGTCGCGGACGCCGTTCGATGCCCTCGATGCTTCGGTCGCCGCGCGCGAGTCGCTGCTGGCGGTCGTCTCCGCAACCCGCTCGCCGGTGGTAGGTGCCGATTCGCCCGACGCCGCCAGGCTGATGGCGCTGGAGCGTTCGCTCCGCCAGCTCGAGCAGGCCCTGATCGATCGGGAGCGGGTGGTGACGGAGAACGAAATGCGCCTGGCCGATCGGGAGCGTGATGGCGCGGAATTTGAGGCGCTGCTGCTGGCCCGCGACCGCGTCGCGACGGCGACCAATCCCGGCCTGGGCGGCGGTGGTGGTGCGGCCTCAGCCGCGGCGAAAGCCGCCCTTGAGCAGCTCAGGGCCGAACTGGAACGCCAGGAGGCAACGCTGTTGGAGGCGAAAAAAGCCGTGCGCGACCGCGAGATTTTTCTGGATGAATCGGAGACGAAGCTGATGGACAAAGTCCAGGCCCAGCAGGACAAGGAGAACGAACTGGAACAGCGCGAGGAAGATCTCCGCGCCCGCGATCGCCGCGTGCGTGAGCGCGAGGCGGCCAGCGATCCGCAGGCAGCGGAGGCGCTCAAAACTGCGGACGAAGCGGCGAAGAAACGCAACGAGTTCGCCGAATAGGACGGGGCGGCGGCGCGGCTTTCGATGCGGGTTGGAAATTAAGTTTTGGGGTAAAGGATCGGCCGCTTGGTCCGATACCTGATCTGTCCGGCTCGTCCAGACTCCTCATGCGCATCATCCCCGTTGAATTTGACTTCCATCGTCCGGCGCTGGCGGATGTCCCGCGATCCGATGCCGTGATTATTGCACTTGAGCACTGGCTGGCGCAGGAACGGCCCGATATAGCGGCGCGCGAAGCATTGGAAATCGTGCTCCCTTGGGTGAACGACCTTTCTTCGGCCAGTGGCAATTTCTTCAGCCGACCCGATCCCGATTTTCCGCCATGCGCGGCTTGATTGGGGAATTTCGCTGGTGACGCCGTCCCGCGACGGGCGCGAGGCTCAACGGCTCGCGGGCGACTTTAGGCGTAGACCATCAAACGCTGCGTAATCGGGGCGATCCGGTTGTGCGTTTTAATTTTCGAAATCGTCGCGGGATTCAACGGCTGGCCGTCGCCGATCAGCAGCAGGCCGTGCGGGCTCTGGATGCTGTTCGCGAGCACCATGCCGGGCTGAAGTTCCTGCAACGTGATCTCGCGCACCTGCCGGGGCAGTTGCACGAGGTTGCTGACCTTGAGAAACAGACGCACCGCCTCGGGATCGTAGGCCGCGCCGCTGCGCGCGAGGATGGCATCGATGGCGGCGGTCTTGGAGAGACTGGACTCGGCGAACGCCACGGCGACGGCCAGGCAACGCGCCGGCCACGGAATCTGATCGCCGGACAGACCGTCGGGGTAGCCGCTGCCGTCGAAATGTTCGTGGTGGGCGCGGATGACTTCGCTGACATCGGTGCGACTGTCCACGAGCGTGGCGAGCGTCTGGCTGTAGAGCGGATGATGGTGGAGCGTCGTGCGCTCGCCCTCGGTGAGCTGATCGGGACTGAGCCGGAATGCGCGGAGCATTTCCCGCGGCACACCGATGAGGCCGAGGTCGCAGAGCCACGCGGCGCTGCGCAGAGCGTGACGTTCGCCCTCGGTGAAAAGGCTGCTCGCGGCCATCTGGCCGGCGAACTCGACCAGGGCACGGGCCTGTCCGCCCAGCACCGGATCGAAAGTCGTGAGGATGCGCCGGCAAAGTTCGAGGGAGTTTTCGTGGCTCTGCGCGAGCTCGCGATTGACGGTGTCAGTCCGTTGCTGGTTGCGCTCCAAATCACGAATCTTGGATTGGAGCGCGACGTTCGTCTCGCGCAGCTTCGCGTTGAGCTGCTGGGCCTCGGCCTGAAGTTCGCCATTGTGCGTGACGAGGTCGTGCCGCTGCACGGCGTTGCGGATCGTGGCGACGAGATCCTCGCGGAGCCAGGGTTTGGCGACGAAGCGGAAAATTTCCCCCTTGTTGATCGCATCGACGATCGTCGGCAGCGCGAGGACGGCCGTGATGAGAATGCGCGAGCTGTGCGGGCGCAGCCGCCGGCATTCGACGAGAAAATCCAAGCCGAGCATTTCCGGCATCCGCTGATCGGAGAGAATCACGGCGAAATCGCGATCCGCGAGGATGGCCAGCGCCTTGTGCGGGCTCGTGCAGGCGACGACGTGAAAGCCCTCGCGCTCGAGCGTGGCCTGCAGGGCTTGCAGCACGATCAGCTCGTCATCGACGACGAGAATCGTCGGTGGCTCGCGCGTGGCCGTTCCCGCTGGGTTGGCGGCCGACGCCAGTGGAACCGAGGCGAATTGCGCGTTTGTGATCATGGTGAAACGTTGGGGATAGGAGGGCGGCCAAAACAAAAGACACGGCACCGGTCAGCCCGGCCCCGGAGGAAAACGAGCACGCGATCGCTCATGAGATAGTTGATCCCGGGTTAATCGACGCACCTGAGAGGAAGTGAAGCGCGGCGCTGTAAAAATCGCGGGTGAACTGAAGGACTTCTTGGACGAAGGTGCCGAGCCCTGAGCACGGCGGCAGTTTCTGCCGTGTCGGCGGAGCGGCGGGCGTCGTCGGAAAACAAGAGCACAACGCCGAATTCTATCACGAAGCAGAAGAATCACTTGCGGTGCGTGCAATGCTCATGGCACCGCCTTTGCTACGCGGGCTGCATGATCGATCCCATCTTCCAAACCGACAACTACCAGTTGGCGCGGAAGCTTCTCGATGCCTCGGTGCTGAGGCAGGAGGCGATCGCGACAAATATCGCCAATGCGGAGACGCCGGGATTTCGCCGCATCGATCTCGCGCCGGATTTTGCCGTGCAGTTGAAGGCCCGCATGGTCGCGGGAGATTTTGGCAAATCGTCGGATTCGATTCGGCCCCAGCTCGCGGAAGATTCCACGGCGCGCAGTGTGCGCCCCGACGGCAGCACGGTCGAAATCGAGCGCGAGCTGATGCACATGAACCGGAACGCCGTCGAATACGACTACCTCAGCGAGATCGTTTCCAACAACATCAAGCGCCTGAAGATCGCGATCACGGGCCGCAACATCTGAGCCGCGGCATTTCCCGAAAACTCCGAGCATGAATCTTATTTCCGGCATCGACGTCACCGCGGGCGCGCTCAATGCGCAGAAGACGCGGCTCGACGTGGTCGCGCAAAACATCGCCAACGCGCAGACGACGCGCGGCCCCAATGGCACGGCGTATCAACGGCAGGTCGTTTCGTTTGAAACCGAATTGGTGAAGAAGAGTGCCACTGGCGCTTCGCTCCAATCCGTGCGGGTGGCCTCGATCACGCCCGACCGGACTCCCGGCGAGCAGGTTTACAACCCGCAGCATCCCGACGCCAACGCCGAGGGTCTCGTCGCAATGCCCAACGTGAATCTCTCCTATGAAATGGTCGACCTCATCACCGCGTCCCGCGCCTACGAGGCGAACCTCTCGGTCGTGAAGAACGCGCGGCAGATGGCGATGAAGGCGCTGGAAATCGGCAAGTAAACCGCCGCCCGCCTCCACTCCGCAATGAATCCCATTGGCTCGATCAATCCCCTGCAGACGGCGGCGCTCAGCCGCACGGATGCGCCGTTGCCGAAAATCAGTCTGCCGCCGCTCGCGCCGGGCACGACCGCACCCACCGGAGGTTTCGGGCAAATGCTCGACGGACTCGTCGGCACGGTCGAGGCGAAGAATTCCGCGGCATCCGAACTCACGCGCAAGGTTCTGCTCGGCGACTCGGATCAATTGCACCAGAGCGTGATCGCGATGCAGGAGGCATCGGTGGCATTTTCCATGATGGTCGAGGTGCGCAACAAGCTCGTCGAATCCTACCAGGAACTCATGCGCATGCAGGTGTGATAGCCCGCCCCGTCGCCGAAAAAATTTCCCGCCTCCGCCCGCCTAATGAAGAACTTCACCCAATCGCTCCTCGATCTCTGGAAACAGCTCGGCCTCAACCAACGCGTCTCGCTCGTGGTCGCCGCGGTTGCCGTCGCCGGTGGACTGGTGGGCGTCGTGCTGTGGTCGCAGCGTCCCGACTTCCAGCTGCTCTACGCGCGCCTCGGCGACAAGGACACCTCGGCCATCATCAGCCACCTCCAGACGTTGAACATCCCGCACCAGATCACGGCGGGTGGCACGGCGGTGATGGTGCCGTCCAACATGGTGCACAAGCTGCGCATGGATCTCGCGACCAAGGGTGTGCCGAGCGGCGATGGCGTGGGTTTTGAGATTTTCGACAAGGGCCAGTTTGGTCTCTCCGATTTCGTGCAACGGACGAATTATCTGCGCGCGGTGCAGGGCGAACTTTCCCGCACCATCACGCAGGTCCACGGCGTGCGCGCTGCGCGCGTGATGATCGTGCAGCCGGAAAACCGGCTGCTGCTCACGGACCAAGGCGTGAAGTCCACCGCTTCGGTCTTCGTCGATGTCGGCGGCGGCCGGCTCGAAAGCGATCAGGTCAACGCCATCCGCCACCTCGTCGCCAATGCCGTGCAGGGATTGCTCCCGGATCAGGTCGCAGTGATCGACAATCGCGGGCGCACGTTGTCGGAAGAATTGAAACAAGACCCGATGCTCGGGAGCGCGTCGTCGCAGATGCGTTATCGGGCGCAGGTCGAGGACTACCTTTCCAAGAAAGTGGAGACCATGCTCGCTGCGGTCATCGGGCCGGGTAACGCCGTTGTGCGTGTCTCCGCCGAAATCGAGACGGAGGCGACGACGCAGACCTCCGAGAAATACGACCCCGACGGGCAGGTGGTGCGCTCGCAGACCAAGATGGAAGACACGACCACGTCGAGTGAGGCGCGTTCGGGTGGCGGTGCCACGGGCGTCAGCGCCAATGTTCCCGATCGCGCAGGTGGCGCGGGTCCGACTGACAATGCGCGCCCCGTTACCAGTTCGGATCAGTCGCGCAAGAATCTCACGACCACCTATGAAATCAATCGCGTCACGACGAACACGACGCGCAATCCCGGTTCGGTGAAAAATGTGACGGCTGCGGTGCTGATCGCACCCAAGACGGTTCCGGCCGCCGGTGCCGGTGCCGATGGCAAACCCGCCGCTGTGGCCGCGCCCCAAATTCAAAAGCGCACCGCGCAGGAACTCGATGCGCTGCGCCAAGTCGTGATCAACGCGCTGGGGCTCAAGCCGGCCGCCGGCCAGTCGCTCGACTCGCTCGTTTCGTTGCAAGAGACCGAATTCAAAGTGCCCGATCTTCAGGTCGCCCAGCTGGAGGCGGCGCGGGCATCCACGGGTGGACTTCAAACTTACCTCGAAATGGCCAGTCGCTGGGTGGCCGTCGCGGGGGCGGGCGTGGTGCTCCTTGTGTTCATGCGAATGCTGAAGCGCGAGAAGCCCGAGCCCGTGCCGATCGAGGTGCTGTCGCTGACGCCGGAGCAAACCGGTCGTGGTGGACAGCCCGGGGCGAATCACGTGACGCCGGAGTTGCTCAACGAATTGATCAGGCAGAAGCCCGCCAACGTCGGTGTGGCGCTGCGGGACTGGGTGACCGCGGGCAACGCTCCCGCCGGGAAAAACTAAGCACTCGCCGCCGCCATGAACGAAACCGACTACGGCAAAATGACGCGCCAGCAGAAGCTCGCGGTCTTCCTGATCATCATCGGCCCGGAGGCTGCGGCGGAGGTGCTGCGGCAGTTCGAAGACGCTGAGATCGAACTCATCTGCCGGGAGATGTCCACGTTCACCGTGGTGCCCAAGGAAGTGCAGCGGCTATCGATAGATGAATTCTCCGGCATGATCGTCAGCAGTGTGGGCTCCGTGCTCGGCGGGCTCGGCTACGCGCAAAAGACCCTGGGGATCGCGAAGGGTGACTCCAAGGCCTCGGCCATTGTGGGCCGTATCGGGCCCGAGGGCGCCAGCTCGGCCGAGGTCATCAAGGAAATTTCCGAGATGGAGGGCCGACAGATTTTCAACCTCGTGAAGAACGAGCAGCCGCAGACGATTTCGTTTCTCCTGTCCTATCTTGAAAGCGCCAAGTCGGCGGAAGTGTTCAACCTCATCCCCGCCGAACAGCGCGATGAAGTGATCGAACGGCTCGGCACGATGGAGAGCACCTCGCTCGATCTCGCGGGCAAGCTCGCGCGCAGCCTCGGCAAGCATTGCGATCCGAAGGCGCGCCCGGCATTTCACCGCGGCGGCGGTGTGCGCGGGGTGGCCGATCTGCTCAATCTGCTCGACAAGGAGTCGTCGAAAAGCCTGCTCACGAAACTCGAGGAGCGAAACGCGAACCTCACCGCGGCGATTCGCAAAAAACTCTTCAGCTTCGAGGACATCAACCGCCTCCAAGCCTCGGATCTGCAGCGCGTGCTGCGCGAAGTCGATTCGGCGAACCTCGCGACGGCAATGAAGGGCGCAAGCGAGACAATGCGCGACCGCATCTACAGCTCCATCTCGAAGCGCGCCGCGGAAGGACTCAAGGACGAGGTGCAAAATCTCGGCTCGGTCCGGCGCAAGGATGTCGATGCCGCCCAGGACGCGATCATCCAGGTCGTGCGCCGCCTGGAGGAGGAGGGCCAGATTTCCCTCGAGGCCGAGACGGCCGACAGCGTCACCTGAGTCATGGCCTTCGCAAAACTTATCGCCTTCGATCGGCCACTTTTGGGAGCCAGCATTCCCGGGCGTGACGGAAAATTTTGCACCGACGCAGAACTCGCGAACCGGGACGAGGACGCCTACCGCCGCGGTGTCGATGCGACGCGGGCGCTCGCCGATCAGCAGATGGTCGAGTTTCGCGCGGAGATCGAACAACTCGCCGAAGGACTTTTTCAAAAGCTCACGAAGGTCGAGCCCAGCGTGGTCGGCCAGCTGCGCGAGCAATTGCCCGCGCTCGCCCTCGACATCGCGCGCCGCCTGCTGGCCGGCTTCGAGCCGCCCGCCGAGGTGGTGTCCAAAATTTGCGAGGAAGCGCTCGCCGAACTTTTCCCCGAGCGCGAGAATCTGGAGCTGGCGGTCGCCCCGCGCGACGCGGCACTGCTGGAGAAATTAAATCCCGCCTGGGTCGGCCGTTTTCCCGGCCTGCGCATCCGGGCCGAGAACTCGCTGGTGCCGGGCGATTGCCAGGTGCGCAGCCGCTTTGGTCTCACCGATGCGCGACTTGAAACCAAGCTCACGACGCTTGAGCACAACCTTCTCCCCGCATGACCGCCACTGTCGCCCCGCTCGTTGATCTGCTGCGCGCGCAGGTTCGCCATCTGCCGCCGGTGCAGCGTGTCGGCACAGTAACCGGCGTCGCGGGCCTGGTGATCGAATCGGACGGCCCCAATGCCGGCCTCGGCGATCTTTGCATCATTCGCTCGTCGCGCGACGATTTCAATGTGCGCGCGGAAGTCGTGGGTTTCCGCGAGCATCGCGTGCTGCTGATGCCGCTCGGCGACACCACGGGACTTCACGTCGGCTGCGAAGTCGCGGTCAGCGATCGGCCGCCGCTGCCGCGCGTGGGACCGGAGCTGCTCGGGCGCGTGCTCGATGCGCTCGGGAAACCTTTCGACGGACTCGGGATGGTGCCGGTGGATCGCGGGGCATTTGGCAACGGCGCGCCGCCGCATCCGCTGCGGCGGCAGCGGATCAAGCAACCCTTCGTCACCGGCGTGCGCGCGATCGATGCGTTTATTCCCTTCGGGCGCGGGCAACGGCTCGGGTTGTTTGCCGGCTCGGGCGTCGGTAAATCGACGCTCATGGGCATGATTGCGCGGGCCTCCGAGGCCGACGTGATTGTCATCGCCCTCGTCGGCGAGCGCGGTCGCGAAGTGCGCGAATTCGTGGAAAAAGATCTCGGGCCCGAGGGCATGAAGCGCGCCGTGGTGGTGGTCGCGACTTCCGATACGCCGGCGCCGTTGCGGTTGCGCGCGGCCTACACTGCGACGTCGATCGCCGAGGCGTGGCGCGATGCCGGCAAGAATGTGCTTTTCATGATGGATTCGGTCACGCGCTTCGCGATGGCGCAGCGCGAAATCGGACTCGCCGTGGGCGAGCCGCCGGCGACGCGCGGCTACACGCCGTCGGTCTTCGCAATGCTGCCGCGGCTGCTGGAGCGCGCCGGAGCGGGAGAGCAGGGCGCGATCACCGCGCTCTACACCGTGCTCGTCGAGGGCGACGACATGAACGAGCCCGTGGCCGATGCCGTGCGCGGTATCCTCGACGGCCACATCGTGCTCTCGCGCCAGCTCGCGCACTTCAATCACTATCCCGCGATCGACATCCTCGAAAGCGTGAGCCGGCTCACGCGCGACGTGTGCGCGCCCGAGGAAGTCGCCCTCGCCGGCCGCGCGCGCGAGCAGATCGCACTCTACCGCAAGAACGAGGATCTGATTTCCATCGGTGCCTATGCGAAGGGCTCGAACGCCGCGCTCGACCAGGCGATCGCATTGCACGAGCCGCTGCGGAATTTCCTCCGGCAAAAC
>JANXSC010000255.1 GCA_025352845.1 Opitutaceae bacterium | reverse complement strand
CGGGACTTCGACCCGCTCTTTCGCGCTGAGAGTGTTCGAGGGCGGGCCGGAGACCCGCCCTACTTGGCGCGCAAGCGCGCGAGTTCGTTGCGCGCGCGGGCATCGTCCGGTGTCAGCCTTAGCACCGCTTCAAATTCAGCGATCGCCTCGGTCGTGCGACCGAGACGCAGCAACGCGAGCGCGAGGTTGAAGTGGGTTTCCGCGTGGTTGGGGTTGAGCTGAAGGGCGGTGCGGTAGTGCCCCACGGCTTCCTCGGCGCGGCCGGTTTGCAGCAACGCGCTGGCGAGAGTGCCTCGCGCATCGCTGAACGCCGGCTTGCTGCGCAAGGCCGCCTCGTAGTGCGGAATCGAGCGCGCCGGATCGCCCGCGCGGTAGAGGAGGCTGCCGAGATTGGAGTGGGCCTCGGCGTAGTCGGGCTGGAGCCGGATGACTGTCTCCAGTTCGGCGATGGCGCGGTCGGGTTGGTTGTTTTCGATGAATGCGTTGGCCCAATGAAAGCGCGCGAGGGCGAAGCCGGGCCGCAACTGCAACGCGCGCTCGGCGTGCGCGATGGCCTTTTGGGGATTGCCAAGGATGGTGAACGCGGACGCGAGATTGCAGTGGGCCTCGGGAAATTCCGGTTTGAGCGCGATCGCGGTGCGCAGGTGTTCGGCCCCGGCCGCGACCTGCCCCGCCTGCACGAGCGCGGTGCCGAGGTTATTGTGGGCGAGGGCATGTTTTGGTCGGAGCTGCAGGGCGGCACGGCACGGCTCGATCGCGTCGGCCGGCCGGCCGGTTTCGATGGCGATCGTGGCGACGTTGTTGAGCGCGTCGGGCGAATTGGGATCGAGGCGGAGAGCCGCCTGGTAGGAGGCGAGGGCGGCGGCGCGGTTGCCGGCGGCTGAGTGGACGGCCCCGAGGTTAACGTGCGCGCGGGCATTGCGCGGGACTTTGGCGACGGTGTCGGTCCAGATGCTCAGTTCGCTGCGGTAGTCGTGATTGCGGGCGTGCGAGGCCAAGCCGAGAGCCAGCACGGCGAGTTGCCGCCACGACGTAGGTGCGGCGGCAGAGGGCGAGATAGAGTCCGCCAGCGGCAAGCACGAGCGGCGCGACCAACGGCAAATACATCCGGTGCTCCGACACGGTCTGCGTGACGAGGGGCACCACGATGGAACTCGGGGCGAGAATGGCGAAGAACCACAGCCCGATGAAACCGAGTATGGGCCGGCGCCACGCCGCCCAGAGTGTCGCCGCGACAAGGGCCATCAGCAGCAACGCTTGCAGCCAGACCTCCGCGGGATTGGTGACGACGTCGATGCCGTAAAAAACCACAAGCGGGTTCGGCCACACCGTGAGCCGCAAATAGAGGATGATGGCCTCGCACTGTTTCAGCGCGTAGGACCACCACGTGGCGCCGATGCCAAAGCCGGCGGCCTCGCCGCGCGCGCCTCCCGTCGAGGCGACGAGATACGCGAGCAGCAACCAACTTGCCGCGAGTCCGGCGTAGAGCGCGCGCCGTCGCCGCCACGCCCCGGCAAACGAGCCCGCGACAAACGCCCGGTCGTAGAGCAACACGATGAGCGGGGCCGAGACCATGACCTCCTTGCTCGCCATGCCGGCGAAACACGCCGCAACGGCGAGTGCCGGCCACAGCGGCGACGATGCCTCGGTCGTGCAGACGAAACAATAGAGCATGAGCAGATAAAAAAGACCCATGAGCAGCTCCGTGCGCTGGATCACGCACGTGACCGATTCGGTCTGCAGCGGATGCAGGAGCCACAGCGCCGCGGTGAGAAACGCGATCGGCAGCGCCGCGCCGCCGAAGCGCACGCGCAACGCCGGCAATAACAATGTCCGTCGCACGACGCCGAACAGTGCGAGCGTGGTGAGCACGTGAATGAAGATGTTGGCCACGTGATACCCCGCCGGGTTGGTGCCACCGAGCACGTAGTTGATCGCGAGCGAGAGATTCACGAGCGGCCGGCCGGTCACGCCGCTGCCGTTGTTCGGCGGCGTCAGGACTTCGCCGAGCGCGGCGAGATTCCGAATCGTGGGGTTATCCAAAATCGAAATCGGATCGTCGAAGAAGAACGGGACGCGGAGGCTGTTCCAATACGCCGCAAAGGCCGCGATCAACAGAATGGCTCCGGCGATCCACACCGCGGCGGCGGAGTCGTGGGCGGAGCTGGAATCATGTTCGCCGGGCTGGGCCATCCCTCACGATTGCGACGAAGGCGAGGAGGCGGGAAGCATGAAATTGCGATCCGACCCGAGCCTGGTTCGTTTCAGGCGCCGCGAAGTGACAGTAGAATTTGCGGCGAGGTGAATCTCACTTGATGAAGTCGGCGTAGGCGTCGTGCCGGCCGATCCAAACCCAAACCAGACCCTCGGGCCGCTCTTTCGCCACGGCGCGATGCTCCAACCCCACGCGTGCCGACCAGAATACGCCGACGCGTTTCAACCGGAGGGATGGATGTCGTGGGTCGCGCTTCAGCAGTTCAAAATTTTTATCGGCCAGGCGCTGAGTGTCGGCGGATAACTGGCGGTAGTGTTGCCAGAAACTTGGGCTGGCGAAATGTTTCAAAGCTCGGTGCAACGCCCGGCCTTAAAATCGGCGTCGGCTTGCGCGGCGTGGCGATCGAGCTTGCCCGCCTTGGCGTCGTCGGCGAACTGAAGCTCCCACGCGTCGGCGTCGAATTCGAGAAACCAGCTGCGAAACGTGGCCAGCTCCTCTGGCGGCAGTTTTTTCACCGCCTGCTCGATTTCCTGGACGGTGCTCATGGTGCGGATTATAGTGGTGCCGTGGTGTGCGGCAAGTGCTTTGCCGCTTCTTTGATTCTCACGAAAACATGGCCCTGCCGTTTCACCAAGTAGAGGCCTTTGAACCAATCCGGCACAGCGAAACGGACGACGATTTCGGCCTCATTCTGAGAAACGTCGTGATAGTCGAAGAGAACTTCTTTGATTATTTTGTCCTCAGCCACGGCTCGGCCCCGAGGCGTCCACGTTGAGACGCGTGCAATCATGTAGTTTGCTCCTTTATTCAGAGCTTCTCCGATTTTCTTCTCGATCCATTTTCGCTTTTCTTGGTTCGTAGCGGGCGTGAACATCACCATGCCGGTTGAGGCATACGCGCGCCCTTGGTCGATGCTGAAGTCCTTAACCTCGAAGAAATGCAGAGCACCCGACAAGGTAGCTGAGAAGTCGCAGGATTTACTTGGATTCCTGGCATGAGGTGACCGAACTGGATTTGAAGCTTCTTCAATAACCCGGATACTGGCACCGAGATTTTTATGGGCGAACCAAACTCCAAATCCCTCGGTAAGATGATTGTAGAATATTCGCTCGTCATTCGCGTTTTTTGAGTCAGGTGCCGCGATAGATGCGATGAGATTTTTTGCTCCCGCGACACCTGCGTTGTGCTGACCGATTAATATTTCTACGATTTCGACCGCGAAGTCGGGGGCTTGAATGCTCGAACGCAAATATGAGCCGATGGCTATTCCGTGATTTTGACAGAAGACATAGATCATTCGCTTAAGATTGTTGAATCACTGCTTCGTCTCCGTCGGCCCGCTTGCGGCTGCGGCGCGCTGATCGCCTTGGCCGAGTTTGCGGCGGAAGAGGGCGAGGGCGAGTTGGTAGCCGGTCATCGCGAGTTCGGGATCGTAGCGGTGGCCTTCGTCGCGGAGGAAGGCGTGGGCGCCGTTGAACTCGTGCCACGTGAAGGGCGTGCCGGCGGCGTTGAGCGCGGCTTGGATTTTCAGGCGACCCTCGAGCGGCACGTGCGGATCCTGCCGGCCCCAGATCATGAGCAGCTCGCCCTTGATCTCGGGGATGCGGTCGAGGGAGTTGTCGTTCATTCCGCGGGCGAGGCCGCGCGTGTGGATGTCGGTCGCGTAGAAGCAGACGGCGGCGGCGACCTCGGGATTCATCGCGGCGCGGAACGCGAGGTGCCCGCCAATACAGATGCCCATCACGCCGAGTCGGCCGGTGCAGTGCGCGCTCGTCTTCAAGAACGCGAGCACGGCACGCGCGTCGGCGTCGTAGGCGGCGAGTTCCTTGGTGGTCTTGAGCGCGTTCCCGCGATCGGCGCCGGCTTGGTCGTAGGCAAGGATGGTGCCGGCGGGTTCGAACTCGTGGTAAATCTCCGGCACGGCGACAACGAAGCCGTGGCCCGCGAGCAGCGCGGCGGTGCGGCGGATGGGCGCGGTGACTTGGAAAATTTCCGAGTAGAGCAAAATGCCGGGGTAGCGGCCGGGCGCGCTCGGGCGAAACACATAGGTGCGCATCGGGCCGCTGGGCGTGGGGAGAACGACGGATTCGGTTTCGTGGAGCGTCATGGTGCAGGAAGTGCAACCACGGATGGACGGGGAGCGACGGTGCGGCAATCAAATGAACTGAACCAGAAAGTTTGATCGCGGATTACGCGGATGGCGCGGATGGCGCGGATGGCGCGGATAAAAACTGTGAGCGAAAAAAGGAAAAAGGCCCGCGGGATACGCGGGCCTGAGTGGCAAAGAGGGCATTGAAAAAATGTCCCCCCGGTTTGTCATTCTGAGCGGAGCGAAG
>JANXSC010000244.1 GCA_025352845.1 Opitutaceae bacterium | reverse complement strand
ACCTCACTTCCTGTTACACCGGGGTTGACCGTTCGATGGAGACGGGGATTGCCGCGGGAGCAGGGTGGGCCGATGTTCTTTCACCCCCCCAATCCCGATGAAATTTTTCCACGCGCTTTCGCTTTTGCTTTCGTTGAGTGTTGCTCTCGGTGCAATGCGCGCCGCCGACGCGCCCGTGCGGCCCAAACAGGACGCCAACGGTAATCCGATCCGCTACGCGGCGACGGGCCACGCGTCGAACTACGACGAGGCGAAGGTGGGAAACTACACGCTGCCCGACCCGCTGGTTTTCCGCAGCGGCGAGAAGGTGCGCGACGCCGCGGCGTGGACGAATCGCCGGCGGCCCGAAATCGTGAAACTCTACGAGGACGAAATCTTCGGACGCGTGCCCGCGACCGCGCCGAAGGCAAGGGTCGAAGTGATCGAGGCGGGCACGAGCGTGCTCGATGGCGCGGCGACACGAAAACATCTCGTCGTGCGCTTTGGCGACAAGGCCGACGGACCGAAGGTCAACGTCGTCGTTTATCTCCCCGCGAAAGCGACGCCGCAGGCCCCGGTGCCGCTGCTGCTCCACACGGTTTTTTTCGGCGGGTTGCCGTCGGCGACTCCGGCCGAAGCGCCCGCGGGATCGCCGAAGGCGCCGCCGCGCGAGACGGGGCCGGTGGCGGACTTCATCGCGCGCGGCTACGCCTACGCGACGTTTCGCTACACCGAAATCGAGGGCGACCGCGCGGACACCAGTCTCGCGGGCGTGCGCCGGCTCGCGCTCGCGGCGGGCCAGGAAAAACCCGCCAGCGGCGAGTGGGGCACGATCGCGGCGTGGGCGTGGGGCACGGGCCGCGTGCTCGACGCGCTCGCCGCCGATCGCGCGATCGATGCGCGGCGCGTGGGGTTCATCGGGCACTCGCGGCTCGGCAAGACGGCACTCTGGGCCGGCGCGACCGATGCGCGCATCGCGGTGGTGTTCGCGAGTTGCAGCGGCGAGCTGGGCGCCTCGCTGGCGCGCCGCGACTACGGCGAGTCGCTCGACGATGTGGCGGCAAATTTTCCGTGGTGGTTCACGGATCGTTTCCAGAAATTCGCCGGCCGCTGGAACGACATGC
Source organism: Opitutaceae bacterium (assembly GCA_025352845.1). GTDB lineage: Bacteria > Verrucomicrobiota > Verrucomicrobiia > Opitutales > Opitutaceae > ER46. The sequence goes on along the minus strand of JANXSC010000244.1, from coordinate 5,853 downwards.
CAGTGGATTCGCACCTGTTGATCGCGCTGAGTGCGCCGCGGCCGGTGTTCGTGACCGGCGGCACGCAGGACCAGTGGGCGGATCCGCGCGGGGAATTTCTCGCGGAGGTCGCGGCCGGTCCGGTTTACCGGCTCCTTGGCAAAAAAGATCTCGGCACGGACCAACTGCCGGCGCTCGACGTGCCGCTCATCGCGGGCGACCTCGGTTTCCTCTACCACACGGGTGGGCATACGATCGCGCCGGGGGACTGGGCGGCGTTTCTCGAATTTGCCGGGCGCACGTTGCGGCCGATGCCATGAGCGCCTGGCGGGTCCGGCACTGCGTGGGCGCGCTGCTGGTGCTCGGCGTGGCGCAGCTCGTGCCGGGCCAGGGCTCGCGTGGCGGACGCGGCGGGCCGCCCTTTGATCGCGGTGGCCGCGGTGGCCCGCCTTCGTTTGATCGCGGGGCGGGCAGTGATGATGGTCGCGATGGTTTCGCCTCGGGCGACACCTCGATCATCCGGCTCGAGGGCGGGGGAGTGGTGGATGAGAATACGGTGCGCACCGCGCGCGAGACGGCCTCGCACAGCACGGGCACGCCGGAATGGAAAACGAGCGCGGCTTCGAGAAGGATGTGTTCACGTTTACCCGGATTATTTTCCGCTCGAACTTCGCGCTGGGCGGCCGGTTTCGCGGCGGCTGGAGCAGCTGGGTGAACGACCACCCCGACAGCGATCTGAATCTCTCGTGGCGGCTCCAGCTGCTCGCTTCGCTCAAGGTCGATCCCGACACGCGCGTCGTGAAGCTCTCGGCCGAGGAGCTGTTTGATTTTCCGTTCATCTACATGGTGAAGCCGGGGCGGATGGAGCTGCGCGATGCCGAGATCGCGCCGCTGCGAAAATACCTGCTCAACGGCGGCGCGCTCCTCACCGACGATACGTGGGGCGAGTCCGAATGGCAGAATATCGTGCATGAGATGCAGCGCGGGCTGCCCGGTCGCACGTGGACCGTGCTGCCGCGGGAGCACGGGGTGTTTCACTGCGTGTTCCGCCTCGACAAAGACAAGCTGCAGATGCCGCCGCTTTAGCGCTGGCTGCGCACCGGCAGCAGCTCGCGCACCGGCGAGGAGACCCCCGAGGCATTCTTCCGCGCCCTGCTCGACGATCAGGGCCGGATCATGGTGCTCTCGGCGCACAACACCGACTTGGGTGACGGCTGGGAACGCGAGGGCGAGAACACCGAGTATTTCAAGACGTTCTCCGAGGCGCGAGCCTACCCGCTGGCGGTGAACATCGTGTTTTACCTGGTGACGCACTGAGCGGTTTGCCCGGCCGCGAACCCGCCCGCCTCACCCGAAGATCGCCGAGGCGCGGGGTTGACCTTGGGAGGGCGACGTGGATCATTTCCAACGCTTCTTTTTCCTCGTTCGACCGTCTCCCTGTTCCCGTCCCGTTTGCATTTCTCAACCACCCACTGAATCCCGTCTCATGAAAACCTGGTCACGCAAAGACTTCCTCAAAACCTCCCTCGTCGGCGGCGGCGCCGCGCTGCTCGCGACCCGAGGCGGACTCCTCGCCCAAGGCAGCGCCAATGGCGATGTCCGCATCGGCATCATCGGCTTTAACGCGCAGGGTTTTGGCCATCTCCAAAACTATCTCCCCGGCCACAAGAGCAAGCTCGACGGCGCGGTGCTCGCCGCGATCTGCGATGTGGATGACAAGGTGCTCGCGAAGGGACGCGAGGCGGCCAAGCAAGCCGGCCTCACCTCGGTCGCCGAGTTCAAGGACTACCGAAAAATGCTCGAGAGCAAAGCCATCGACGCGGTCGTCATCGCCACGCCGAATCATCAGCACTCGCTCATGACGATCATGGCCCTGCAGGCCGGCAAGGATGTTTATGTCGAGAAACCTCTCTCCCACAATATTTGGGAAGGTCGGCAGGCCGTCGAGGCGGCGAAAAAATACAGCGGCAAGAATATCGCGCTCATCGGCACGCAGAACCGCTCCTCCGAGCAAATCATGAACGCGATCGCCACGTTGCGTTCGGGCAAGCTCGGCAAAATCAAGTGGGTCACCGGCACGTGTTACAAAACCCGCGACTCGATCGGGCTGCACGACGGCCCGCAGCCCGTCGACGCGGGGATCGATTATGATCTCTGGACCGGTCCGGCGGCGCTGACGCCCCCCACGCGCAACGGCCCGAAGGGGACGGTGCATTACGATTGGCACTGGTTCTGGAATTACGGCGGCGGCGACATTTCGAACCAAGGCATCCACCAGATGGACGTCGCCCGCTGGATGCTCGGCGCGCAGGGACTGCCGAAGAGCGTGATGAGCTTCGGCGGTCGTTTCGGTTACCGCGACGATGCGGAGACGCCGAACACGCTCGTGTCCGTGATGAATTTCGACTCGGCGCCGCTCATCTTCGAGGTCCGCGGTCTCGGACGGAAAAAGGGCATGAAGGCCATGGATCTCTATCGCAAGTCGTCCGTCGGCGTCGTCGCGCAATGTGAACACGGCTACATCAACGTCGCCGAAACCGGCAGCGCGGTTGCCTATGACAACGACGGCAAGAAACTCGAGGCCTTCGAGGGCGCCGACAACGGCGCGCATCGCAAGAACTGGATCAAGGCGTTGCAGTCGCGGAAGGTGACCCATGGTCTCCTCGTGGAAGGCCACTATTCGACCTCACTCTGTCACCTGGCCAATATCTCGTATTTGGCGGGGGCGGAGAAAGCGAATGTGCAACTCGCCGATGCCGTCGCGTCCGATCTCGCGACCAAGGATGCCTATTGGCGCATGCTCGATCACTTGAAGGCGAACGAAGTGGACCTCGAGGCGACGAAGCCGATCGTCGGGCCGCTGCTCAAGGTCGATGCGAAGACCGAAATGGTCTCGCACACCGATCAAATTGTGACCGACGCGGCGAACAACAGTCTGATCCGCAAGCGCGAGGGCCGCGGGGCCTTCAAGATTCCGGTGATGCAGACCGGTTCGATGGCTGCCTCCTGAGCGACGCGGCGAATCTCGCGATTTGATTTCAAGCCCCGCGTGAAAAACGCGGGGCTTTTTTTCGCCCTGTGTAGGCGGGGTGCCCTCACCCCCGCTCAGAAGAACGCGCCGTCGTTGCAATGCGGGGTGGGGGCACCCCGCCTACATTGAGCGGAGGCTTCCGCTCACGGCGCCTTCTTCGCCGCGCCTTTTTTCTTTCCGCCCTTGGGAGCACCGCCTTCCTCGTCGTTGACCGGGCCGGTGAAGGGCGGGCGCTCAAACGTTTTTCCGTCTCCCGTCACGCGCGGGTCTTTCGCGTCGGTGAGTTTTTTCATCAGCTGCGTGGCGAGGTCGGTTTTCGCCGCGGCATACTTGGGATCGGCGGCGACGTTTTTCACCTGATCGGGATCTTTGCGGAGATCGTAGAGTTCTTCGGCGGGGCGGGGGGCGAAGGCGTGATCGAAATACCATTTCCACTGCGGGTCGTCGCGGTGGGCGACGAGCCACGCCTTGGTCGGGCTCGCGTCCATGTCGGCAAAGCCGATGCGCGTGTTGGTTTCGAGCACGGCCGCGGTCGCCGTCGCCGCCGTCTTCGCATCGCCCATCGGCATGCGCTCCGGTGCGAAATTGCGGATGTAAACGAAGTCCTTCGTCCGCAGCGCGCGCATCGGGTAGGGCACGTAGCCCTCGCGCGCATCCTCCACGTGACGCTCGCGGCCGGTGATGACCCACGTGCGGTCGGCTTCGATCTGGCCGCTCTTGTTTGATTTCAACAGCGCCACCAGCGAGCGACCGTAGAGTCCGCCGGGCGGAGTCACCCCGCCAATCTCCATGAAGGTCGGCGCGAGATCGGGCAGGCAGACAAAGTCGTCGACGACTCGTCCGCCCGTCCCGCCCGGCACGCGAATCATCAGCGAGACCGCGGTGCCGTGATCGTAGAGGTTGCACTTGCCGGAGGGCACGCCGGGCATGCCGTGATCGCCACTGACGACGATCAGCGTGCGCTCCAATTCGCCGCTAGCCTCAAGCCGATCGCGGAGCACGCCGAGGTAAGCGTCGACCGCCTGACATTCGCCGAGATAGTCGGCGACATCCTCGCGCACCTCGGGCACGTCAGGGAGAAACTTCGGCATCTTGCCTTTCAGCGAGTCGGGCTCGATACCCCACAATAATTTTCCCGAGCCTTTCACCCACATGCGGTGCGTCGTGGTCGGGCCGAAGAAATAATGCCACGGTTTTCCCGGTTCGCGGGCGGCGAGGAAGTCGTCGAAATTTCCGCGCACCTGCGCGAGGATTTCCTCGCGCGCCGCCGCCACGGTCGCGCCGGCCCGCACCGCCGGCGCGGCATGATTCGAGAAATGCTGCGGGTAGTTCCCGTGCTTTTCGTAGGCGTATTTTTGGCCGCCGAATGGCGCGTCCACCGGCGTGCCGGGGCTCCAGACCTTGTAGCTCTTGCCGATGTGGTAGCCGGCGTCGCGCAGCAGCAGCGGAAAGCTCGGAATCGCTTCATCCCACACCGCGCCGCGCAGAATCGCGCCGCGGCCGGTGTTGAAAAAATAGCGGCCCGACAGCAGCGAGCTGCGGCAAGGCGTGCACGATGGAGCATTCACGAAGGCATGGCGGAACGCCACGCCCTCGCGCGCGATGCGATCGACGTTGGGCGTCTTGATGACGTCGTTGAGCGAGGGCTTGCCGTCGATGGCGGCATACGCGCTCGCGTAACGGCCCCAGTCGTCGGCAAAGACGAAGAGGATGTTCCAGCGCGGGGCGGTGGCATTGGCGGCGGCGAGCCGCGCGACCGAAAGCAAACTGGCAAAAACAAACGCGAGGCGGGTGAACGGAGGGAGTGACATGGGGGAGGAAGGGGGAGACCAAAACTTTCCCCCACCCGGCTCAGGCGTGCAAGACCACTGTTGGGGCTTCGCGCCCGCGCCGCTATTTCGCGTTCAGCGCGCGCAACTCTTCCTCCGCGATTCGCGCGCGAGCCAAGTCGTAGTCGCGCGCCGCCGTCGGCGAGGCGGCCTCCAGCGCGGCCGCGTGTTGGCGGTAAGTTTCGACCTTGAGGTCGATGACGCGTCGCCACTGCTCGCGCTGGCGCTCGGTGCGCCGGCCCGGTGTGAGTTGCAACCCGTCGAGCTTTGCCCGCCAGTCAGCATAGAATGGAAGGCCCTCGTCCCGCATCCGGCGGGCAAACTCCGCCGAACCACGATTTACCACGAGGGAATGCGTGGCGGCGAATATCCCCGGGATAAGTTGCTGTTCCCGACCATGCGCCTCCTGCGTAATGGCCCGCAGCGCGCGGTCTTCGCCGACCCGGTAGTCGTAGCGCGGCGCAAACGCGACGCCGGTGCCCACGACGACCGCGATCACTGCCAGCGCGCTCCACGCGCGTTGGGCGCCCAGCCGGGCGCGGATGGCGCGGTCGGGCGGCAACGCGCAGAGCCAGCCGAGCACGAATCCGCCCGCCAACCCGCCGAGGTGGGCGGCGTTGTCGATGTTGGGGTGGACCGCGCCGAAGAAGAGATTGTAGCCCGCAAACGCCAGCGTGCTCTTGAAGATCGGCTGGAAGATTCCCTTGGGGATGCCCTGCTTTTCGCGCAGGAGATAGCCGAGCAGCGCGCCGAACACGCCGAACACCGCGCCCGATGCGCCGGCACTCCACGCCTTGTCGCCCTTCCACAACAACGTCGCGACGCTGCCGGTGAGGCCGCTGCCGAAATACACCAGCAGGTAGAGCCCGCGGCCGAACAATCGCTCGACCAGCTGGCCGGATTGAAACAGGGCCCACGCATTCAGGAGCAGGTGCACCAGTCCGAAATGCATGAACATGCACGTGACGAGCCGCCACCATTCGCCATCGGTTGTCGCCGCCGCGTTGTTCGCGC
>JANXSC010000232.1 GCA_025352845.1 Opitutaceae bacterium | reverse complement strand
TCGCGAACACGTTTGCGATCGGCGTGCCGCGGGTGTCGGGCGAGACGCCGCGGTTCACTTGAAACGTGTTCACGAAATCACGCTGGTTGCCGCGCAGGACCTTGCTGTCGGAGAGGGCGACCGAGGCCATGACGTTGTATTTGTCGCGCTTCAGGTCGCCGAAGCCCGCGACGGCGGTGTAGCGGAAAATATTTCCGCCGCCCTTTTCCGTGACATCCATGGCGGCACTGGCCGACGCGCCCTGATAGTTCGTCTTGAGGATAAAGTTAATCACGCCGCCGACGGCGTCGGTGCCGTAGATCGCGGAGGCGCCGTCCTTGAGGATCTCGACGCGCTCGATCGCGGCGAAGGGAATCGAGTTCAGGTCAACGACGCCGCCATTCAGGCCGTGCGAGGAGACGCGGCGGCCGTTGAGGAGGATCAGAGTGGCGCCGGCACCCTGCATGCGCAGGTTGGCGGAAGTGGCGCCGTTGTTGCCGCGCTGCGATCCCGCAACGACGTCGGCGTTGCTCGCGAGATTGTCGAGGCCGTTGCCATTGATGTTCAGCTCCATCAGCATCTGCTCGGCGCTGACGATGCCGCGCTGCTCCAACTCGAGCGGCGTGATCGTCGTGACCGGCAGTGCGCCTTCGCTTTCGAGGCGTTTGATCAAGGAGCCGGTGACGACGAATTTCTCCAGTTTCAGTGCCTCCTCCGGTTTCAGAGCGGCCGGCGCGGGCGCGGTTTGCGCGAGGGCTGCGGGAATCGGGTTGAGCACGGCGAGCAGCGACAGACAGGCCGCCGGTTTCCAAGCGTTACGGATGTTCATGGTGTGATTGGGTGCAGGTGGCGTTGCGGAGTTGGGCCGCAAGCCCTGGAATTTTCAGCCGCAGAAAGTCATTTCATGCGCCCGGAATACGCAAGACGAAGAATGGCGGAGTCAGCTCCGCGCCGCGGCCAGGGGAGGCCGGCGTTCGTTCGGCAATGCCTGCGTCCGTTTTTTGACTCACGGCACGCTTGCGGCGCGCTAATCTCCTGCTGGATTCGTCGCTCCGCTCCGCTCGTCTCTCGCGCATGACTGCAATCTCTCCTTCCTCGTCTCTCGGTTTCGGCATCGTCGGCGTCGGCATGATCGCCGATTTCCACGCGCAGGCGATCGCGGCGACGACGGGTGGCAAGCTCATCGGCGTCGCCACGCGCAACGCCGACAACGCGCGCGCCTTCGCGCAAAAGCACGGCCTCGCCGTCGCCACCACGAGCGTTGAGGAACTCGTCGCGCGGCCCGACATCCACGTCATCTGCATCACCACGCCAAGTGGCGCGCACCTCGAGCCCGCGCTCGCCGCCATCCGCGCCGGCAAACACCTCGTCGTCGAAAAACCCATCGAGATCACCACGGAGCGCGCCGATGAATTGCTGCGCGCCGCCGACGCCGCGGGCGTGAAGGTCTCGCCTATTTTCCAAGCGCGCTTCGGCGACGGTGCGCGCACGCTCAAGGCCGCGCTCGATGCCGGTCGCTTCGGCCGCCTCGTGCTCGCGAGCGCCTACGTGAAGTGGCACCGCGGTCGCGAGTATTACACCGGCTGGAAGGGCACGCTCGCCCTCGACGGCGGCGGCGTTCTGATCAACCAGGCCATCCACGCGATCGATTTGTTGCAGTGGTTCGCGGGGATGCCGAGCGAAGTCTTCTGCTGGAAAACGCGCCGCGTTTACGACCACATCGAGGCCGAGGACACCGCGAGCGCGACGCTGCGTTTCCCGAGCGGCGCGCTCGGCTCCATCGAGGCGACGACGGCGGGTTGGCCCGGCTGGGGCCGCCGCATCGAAATCATCGGCGAGCGCGGCTCCGCGCGGCTTGAGGATGATCGGCTCGACAAGTGGGAGTTTCGCGACGCGCAGCCGGGCGACGACGCGATCCGCAACGCGAAGATCGATCCGTCGCAGGGCGGCGGCGCGGGCGCGGCCAACGCGATCACGCACCACGGCCACCAGCGCCAAATCCAAGACTTGATCGATTCGATCCGCGCGGGCCGTCCCGTCGCGATCGACGGCCACGAGGCGCGCAAAGCCGTCGCGCTCATCCGGGGCCTCTACGCCTCCGCCGAGCGCGGCACGCCGGTGACGCCCGGTTGAGGCCCGGGGGATCTCAGGTTTCTGCAAACCCACGGGCGGGACGCCCGTGCCACGTGGCATGGGCGTCCCGCCCATGTCAGAAAACTAAGATGCGCCCGAGGCACCGGCAGAATACGTTTCCCAATTTCATCTTTCCCCCTTTCCTTTTTTCCGATGACCCCCGCTTCCCCCGCTCTCCCCTGGTATCGCACGCTCACGCGCGAGCACTGGTTTGTTTTCACCGTCGCGTCTCTGGCGTGGCTCTTCGACTGCCTTGACCAACAGCTCTTCATCCTCGCGCGCGACAACGCCGTGAAGGCACTCTCGGCGGCCGGCACTTCCGGGCCGGAGCTCAAGTCGCTCGGCGGCTGGGCGCAGAGCATCTTCGTCGCGGGTTGGGCGCTCGGTGGGTTGATCTTCGGGTCGGTTGGCGACCGCATCGGCCGGGCGAAAACACTTTCGATCACAGTGCTCATCTACTCGCTCTGCACCGGGCTCTCGGCGTTTTCGCGGGATGTGACGGAGTTCATGATTTATCGCGCGCTGACCGGCCTCGGCGTCGGCGGCGTCTTCGGTCTCGCGGTCGCGCTCGTGGCGGATTCGTTGCCCGAGCTGGCGCGGCCCAAGGCACTCGGGCTCCTCCAGGCGCTCTCGGCGGTGGGCAACGTCACCGCCGGCCTGATCGCCATGTCCCTGGCCGAGATGGATCCGGCGAACTCTTGGAAATATCTTTTCCTGATCGGCGCGGCCCCGGCGTTCCTCTGCATCTTCATCATGATCCGGCTGAAGGAGCCGGCGAAGTGGATCGCGGCGCGGGCGGCCAGCCGCGAGGTCGGCGGCAAGGCGATGGGCAGCTACGGCAGTCTCTTCGGCGAGGCGCAGTGGCGCCGGCCGGCCATCCTCGGCATGATTTTGTGCGTGTCGGGCGTCGTCGGTCTCTGGGGCGTCGGCTTTTTCAGCGGCACGCTCATCGGCCCGGCGATCGAAAACGCGCTCAAGGCGCAAAACCTCTCGCCGGAAAAAATCGCCGCCGGCAAGCAGTGGTGGACCGCCGCCAATCTCATCGTGCAGAACATCGGCGCGTTCTTCGGGATGATCGTTTTTTCCAAGCTGGCGCACATCTACGGGCGGAAAATCGTCTTTGCGTGCGGCTTCATCGCCGCGTTCGCCGCCACGATCTTTTTCTACAAAAACTTTCAGACCAAGTCCGACATTTGGATGACGGGCCTGATGGGTTTCTGCCAGCTCAGCATTTTCGCGGGCTTCGCCATCTACCTGCCCGAACTTTTTCCCACGCGGCTGCGCAGCACCGGCGTGAGCTTCTGCTACAACGTCGGGCGCTTCATCGCCGCCACCGGCCCGATTACGCTGGGCGGGTTGCAAAAATCCCTGAGCGAAAAAGCCGTGGCCGCGCTCCCGGCCACGGCCGATGCTATCGCCAGGGCCGACGCGCAGCTGACTGCCTTCCGCAACGCCGCCTGCTGGCTCGCCGGCATTTATTTCCTCGGCCTCATCGTGCTGCCCTTCCTCCCCGAGACCAAGGGCCGGCCACTGCCGGAGTGAGCGGGGCGACGGCTCATACGGCCGTCCGAATGGTTTTGTAGGGCCGGACCTCGTGTCCGTGCCTTAACGGTGGCATCGCCCGTCCGGCGCGGACGCGAGGTCCGGCCCTACAAGCGAACCCATTTCAGCGATTGGCCTCACACGCTCGCCGCGTAGTGCGCGTCGAGTTTCGCGTGCAGTGCGAGGATTGCGGCGATGCGGCGGACGTGGTGGGTGAACATCTGCGCTTCATCGCCGGTCAGCGCGCGGCCGAGCAGCGCGGCCTCGCGGTAGCTCAGCCACTTTTTCAACACCTGATAGCCGCCGAGTGTGTAGGCCCACACGGGCGCGGGCACGTCTTTCCAACGCGTGGTGCCGTTCAGGTGGATGTCCAGAAATCCTGCGCCGCGCGTGCCAGTCGTCGTGCGACCGGGGCCGGGCATCACGACTCCGCCCTGGCCCGCGTAGCCCCAGCGCGCCGCGAGTGCGAGGTCGGGCTCGGTTTTCTTGCCGCCCGCGACCGGCGCGACGGCGAGTTCGCCCAGACCTTTCAATTCGGCGCGCACTTTGAGATCGGTGACGCCGGGCACGGGCGTCTCGGGATCGAGGAGCGCGGCGAGTTGGCAACCGAGCGCGGCCCCGGCGCGGAGCGTCTTCGCGCTCTGCGGCAACGGCACCCGCGGCCAGTCCTGCCGCAGCGCCCCGGCGTTTTCCTCACGGTAGCCCGGCGCGTGCAGCACGGCGACGATGTGGAAAAACAAATCCTCCGCGCCGCACTTCAACCCCGCGAGGTAGTTGCGTGCGAACTCGGTGAGGTTCGGCTGCGGGCCGGTGGGTTTGGCGGGAGCGAAGAAGTCGGGCTCGCTGACTGTGTCGGCAGACTCCGCCTCAGTCGCGTCGGCGAGTTTCAACGGGAACCAAAGCGATACGCTTTCCACGACGTGGTAGGAAGGAACCGCCCTCGTCACCACCGGCGGCTCAAATCCCTTTCGCGTTCGCTGCGCGAGGACCATGCCGAGATTTCCTTCGAAGACATGCGGTCGCATTTCGAGCCGTCGCTCGTCGAGGAGCTTCGTCTCAAGCTCCCAAAAGAGCCAGCGGACATCGAACGGCCGATAACAGTAACGCACGAAGGAATCGGGTTTCAGTCCTCGCGCGCGGAGATAGTTTCGGGCCTCCCTCGCCTTGAATCGGCTGTCGTCGCCCATGATTTCCGGCGCGATGCGACGCATCGCGTCATGGGAAACGCCATTCTCGAAATACTGATTCATCCGCTCTTGGAGCGGCTTGAGATCGATCGAAACCAAGTCGCGATCACGGGCGGTTTTGACGCCGGAGAATCCCTCGGGAAACAATTCTGTGAGCAGCGCCCATTCGGCATATTCGTCGCGCGTGGCGAGCGGCACGAACGGCAGTCCGAGCTTCGCGTTTGGTTTTAGTTTTTTCCACGCCTTCGCTTTCTTGAGTGAGGCCTCAAGCTCCGCGCGTTTTTCTTTCCCCCACCAATGGCGGAAGCGCAGCTCGGCGTGCGGCGTATAGGTGGTGGCTTCGGCTGACGAAGGCGTTTTCCTTTTATCCTTCGTCGCGGCTTTCGCCTGCGGCCGGCGCTCCATCAGCGCGATCGCGGTGCCGACTTGAATGCCTTCGCGGTTTTTCTCGGTGGAGAACACACTCGGGTCGGGCTGGCCGTCGGGCGTTTTCTTGCCGGTCTTGTATTTGTCACCGTTGAGGCAATCGACGCTGATCGCGTCGAAGACTTCCATGAACCGCTCGCGCATCCCGGGATGGGAGAGGCCGTCGAGCCACGAGTAGTTGGAGATAAAACAAACGATGCCCTTGGCGTCGGCGCACGGCGGGCCGGGCTTCGGCTCGTCGGAAGACGGCACGCCCTCGGCGATGCGGCGCTCGGCCATCCTAAAAAACCGGATATAGAGATCGTTGAGGCCCTGGCCCTGCGGCTTCGGCGCTTCCTTCACGGTGCGGTAGGCTTCGCTCAGCGCCCGCTCTTCCTCGACGGCGAGACCCGCGTAGCCGTCATACGGCGGGTTGCCGATGATCACGAGAATCTCCTCCTTCTGTTTGACGTGATCGGCGGCGTCGCGTTCGTCGGCGAACTCGGTGAAAAGCAGATGATCCTTGGGATGCTTCACGGGCACCCAGCCGGTGAGGGCGTTGGTGAGGAACACGCCCGCGCGCTCGTCGTTCGCGTGATCGAGCGTCGCGCCCCAGCGCGTGAGCATGAGATCGATCTGGAGGTGCGAGACGACGTAGGGCGCGGGCAGCAGCTCGAAACCGAAGAGCCGGTGCTTCGCCACTTCGCGGATTTTCAGCGCGGCCTGCGCCTCGCCGTAGCTGTCGACGAGGCGCTGGCGGATGAGCCGGAGCGTCTCGACGAGGTAGGCACCGGTGCCGCAGCACGGATCGAGCACGATCACGCTCGGGTCGGCGAGGCCGTCGGGGAGATGGAAATTTTCGCGGAGCGCGGCGTCCACGCTGCCGACCATGTAGCGCACGATCTCGGGCGGCGTATACCAGACACCGAAATCCTTGCGCAGCGCGGGATCGAACTCGGCGAGGAACGGCTCGTAGAAATACTGGACGGCGTCACCCATGTCGTAGCGCGCGAAGAACGCCGTGCGGTCCACGCGCGCGAGACAATCCTCGGTCCAGTCGAGCACCTCCTCGAGATCGAGGACGCGGACCCGCCTCGGATCGCCGGCGAGCTGGACGAAAAGCGTGCGGAGGACGGGCAGGCCGAGATATTGCGCGGAGAGTTTCCACTGGAACCGCTCGCCGGGCTTCGGGCCGGCCTCGTGCCAGAGCACCCACGCCGAGAAAATTCCGTAGAAGAGCGTCTGCACGAGGGTGGACTGGAAGAAGTGCGCGCCCTTCTCGCCCTCGAAGCGCACGCCGAGCGCGTCGCTCAACGCCTGCTTCACCGGCGCCAGCGTGGCCAGCGGCGCAATCTCCACGCGGGCGCGCGCCTCGCGCGCGTAGCTCGCGAGAAACGCCGCGAGGTCCTGCGGCGTGGCGATGCGCGCCGTGCTCAGGAGTGCGCGACGGAGAAATTGCCAGAGGCGGTCGAGTTGCGGGTGGGCCGGATTCAGGCGCACGCCTTGGGCGAGGCTCCAAAAATCCCGCTCGTCCAGCGCGCAGGCGAAGTGCTCGCCGGCCTTGGCCTGGCCGTTTTCCCACGAGAACAACGCGAAGGTGCGGTAGTTGGTGACGAGAATTTGCCCGTAGTGCTCGAGGTAGCCGTGAACCTGCGGCGTCTGCTCCAGACCAGCGATGTCCTGCGCGAGCCCCTTGACCTCAATGACGCCACGCTCGGGTTTGAAGTCGAAGAGCGTCGGCGAATCGGGGCCGTGTTTCTTGAGTTCCTTCGCGGAGAAGAGACCGCCGTCGGGCAGGCCCGCGCCGGTGTTGGCGGGATGGAGGACGGCGGCGATCTTGGGCTTGAGCGAATCGCCGACGGCGTTGAGGAGATTGCGCAACGCAGGGTAGCCCGAGGTTTCCGGGACGCCGACACCGAGCGACGAATGAAGATCGGCGAGGTAGTCGGCGACGGGGTGCGGCATCGGGCGACACGCTAGATATTGTGTGCGGCGAGTCACAATCACTTAACGCGAGACCGTGACTTGAGGCTCCATGTCTGCGGGGTGAACAGTTTCACCAGAATTAGCGTTGCGAAAGGATTCGCGATAGGGGTGAAACACGAGCGTCGGCGCTGCCTTCCGACTGCAACCTCGAACCCTACCCCGACGACCATGCCCGCTCTTCGCTTTCGCCTTCCCGCCACATTTGCCGCTTATGCTTTACTCGTGCTCGCCGCGGCGCTCCCGGCTCAGACCGTCACGCTCGCGTCCGCTACCGCCAAGCCCGCCGCTGCGAAGGAAGAAGCCATCACGCTCTCCGTCTTCGAGGTGAAGTCCGACGCCGCCGATACCTACGACGCGACCAACACCAACTCCGTCACTGGCACCAACACCGCGCTCAACAAGACCCCGCTCGACGCGAAGATCTTCAATCGCCAGTTGCTCGACGATATGGGCACCGTCGACATGACGGACATGCTCTGGAAAATCGGCGGCCTCGGGCCCGCCGTGATCAATGCGAACGAAGACGTGCGCGGCATGGTCGAGGGCGATCGGCAGGACCCGAAGAGCATGTCGATGCGCGGTCTCCAGATTAACAACCCGCGCCGCGACGGCTTTCTCCGCTCCGACACCACGCTGCTCGACACCTTCGACATCGAGCGCGTCGAGGCCATCGGCGGTTCCAACTCCCTCCTCTTCGGCTCCGGCGATGCCGGCGGCGTGATCACGAGCACCTCGAAACGCGCCTACCTCAACCGCCGCCCCACGATGACGCTCTCCGCCACCGGCGACTCCGAGGGCACGCGCCGCTACACCGTCGATACACAGGTCGGCGAAAAATATTTTGCGGTGCGCTTCAACGGCGTGAAGGACGACACGAGTTATTTCCGCCCCGGCCTCCGCCGCTATGCCGAGGGCTACCACATCACCGCCACGGTCCAGCCGTGGAAACGCCTCCAGATTCGCGGCGAGTATCGCTACTACAATCGCGACACCGTGTTCGCCCAGGCCGTGACCATCTCCGCGCCCACCACGCTCCTCCTCCCCAATCGCGATCCGCTCGGCTATCCGATTCCGAACACGACGAACACCAATAATCAGGTTAACGGGAAAAACATCCGCTACCTCGTCGCGTTTCCCGAGACGCAGGCGTTCCTCGGCAGTGTCTTCGACTACCGCAAGCTCGACTCCGCCACCGGCCCGTTCAACCGCGACACCTATTTCAACGAGATCAAGTCCGTCGTCGCCGAGGCCACGCTCGCCCCGGGCCTCGCCGTGCAGCTCCGCTACGGCCACGACGCGCGCATCAACGACCCGCTCCGCAGCAGCAGTAACACCGCCGTCGCGCCCAACTCCGGCACGTTCACGAGCAACGGCTACGTCGATCCCGTGACCGGCGCCGTCGGCCAGAAGTGGGCGCTTAACACTTCGATGACCGCCACGCCGTTCTTCACCGGTGCACGCGGCTATCGCGCCTCCGTCTCCTACCAAAAGGATCTCGGCAAATGGTTTGGCCGCCATCAGGCGAACGTCTTTCGCCAGGACATGTGGTCGTGGGTCAACCAGCAGCCGTGGAAATTCTACGAGGCCGACGCCAGTGGCAACGTCATCCAAAATCTCTCCCTGATCAACAACACCGACTCCGGCCGCACCGCGATGCCGGCCGCATGGATTTCCATTTTCCCCGACACGATTCTCGGCGGACAGGACTGGCGCGTCTTCACCATCAACCACCCCAATGGGAGAAAATACATCTACGCGCCGCAGGTCTATGCCGGTGCGGTGCCGAAAACCGAACGCAACCCGATGGGCCTCTCCGGCCCCATCTTGGCCACGAGCAACGCCGCCGGCACCTTGCTGGCCGGCAACAGTAACACGACGGGCTACACGATGGACGACACGCGCGAGAAAAGCACCGGCGCGAGCCTCTTCAGCGAATGGTGGAAGGGCCGCATCGACACCATGGCCGGCCTCCGCCGCGAGGAAGCCACGGGCTATCGCAATCACCTCGGCGTGAAGCGCGGTCCCGTTTCCTACGACAGCGTCACGCTCGGCTTCGTCGCCGACACCCCGATCAAGGATCTGCGCTTCTCCGGCAGCTACGCATCGAACGGGAAAATCAATTTCGACACCACGCGCGACATCTTCAACGCGCCGCTTCCCGCCGGTAAAGGCGTGAGCCGGGATGTCGGGCTCGTGATGGATTTCTTCGACCGCCGCATTTCCGGCAAGGTGAGCTATTACAAATCCGAGGGCCAGAACTTCACCACCACCCTCGGCAATCGCGACGAGATCGATCCGCCCGGCATCAACGGCCGCAACGGCGGCGCCGCCTACACCTTCAGCAAAACCTCCGATGGTCTCAGCGTCACGCTCAGCGCCAAGCCGCTGCGCGGCTGGGAAGTCCGCTTCAACCTCTCCACCGCCAACGGCAGCGAGCGCACCGACGTGATTCTCCCGCAGTTCTACAACGACCAGTTCACCACCACCACCGTCGGCGGCCAGGCCGTCGTCGGCGTGAAGGGGGCCAACGGCGCGATCACCCCGCTGCTCGTGCCCTCGGATCCGAAGGACGCTGCCTCCGCGCAAATCCCGCTCTCGCTCGCGATGATGAAGGATCAGAACAGCCCCTACTTCGCCGACCTCCAACCCAACGGCGGCTACATCCGCAACGCCCAACAGCTCGGCCTGCTCACGCCCGGTGTGGGCACCACCGTGGTTGGCCTTCCCATCACCAGTCACCAACTCGGATTCGTCTCGCCGACCGGCGGCACGCTCATCGTGCGCAAGGCCGGTGAAAAAACCGCCGGCTACGCCGAGCGCGCCTACAGCCTCGTGAACACCTACCGCTTCAGCGAAGGCTCCGTCCGCGGACTGAGCCTCGGCCTCATCACGAGCTTCCAGCAAAACTACCGCGGCTACATGTATACCGACTCCCTCGACGCGCGGAAACGGAAGATGTTCTATTTCCCGGATCGGATGCTCAACGACATGTTTGCCAGCTACGGCTTCAAGCTGTCGCGCACGATCCGCGCCTCGGTGCAAATCAACGTGAGCAATCTCCTCGACGCGAACCGCATCCTCTACCTCGTGAGCAACACCGACGGCTCGTTCCGTTACGCGCAACTCTTCAACGCCCCGCGGAAATTCGCGCTGACCACGCGCCTGACCTACTGAGGACGAGCCGATGCGCACCACTTGTTTGTTGGCGATGCTGGCCGTGGCGGCGGCCGGCGGGGTCGCGGCTCCTGCCCCGATTGAAATCAGCGGCATCTACCCGCACCTCGCGATGTTCAACGGCGGCAACGAATGCGGCACCGGCGCCGTCGTGCCTTGGGCGGATCGCCTCTGGGTCGTCACCTACGCGCCGCATTCGCCGCGCGGCTCCGACGACAAACTCTACGAAATCACCCGCGACCTCCGGCAAATCATCCGTCCGGAAAGCATCGGCGGCACGCCGGCGAACCGCTTCATCCACACCGAATCGTCGCAGCTCTTCATCGGCCCCTACGCGATCGACGCGCAGCGCGGCGTGCGCACGATTCCCTACGAAAGAATGTTCGGCCGCCCGACGGGGAACGCCCGCCACCTCACCGATCCCGTCAACAAAATTTACTACGCGTCGATGGAGGAGGGGTTTTATGAGGTCGATGTGCGCACGCTCGCGGTCACCGAGCTTTTCCGCGACGAGCAGGTGAAGGAGCCGTTTCGCCGCGCCGACCTTCCCGGCTATCACGGCAAGGGCCTCTACTCCGGGCAGGGCGTGCTCGTCTATGCCAACAACGGCGAGCACGGCAGGGAGGCGCTCGTGAATCCGCAGATCCCCAGCGGCGCGCTCGCCGAGTGGGACGGCGCGAGCGTCACCTGGCGCATCATTCGCCGCAACCAGTTCACGGAGGTCACCGGCCCCGGCGATCTCAGCGGCAATAAAAATCCCGCCACCGATCCCATCTGGTCCATCGGCTGGGATCACCGCTCGCTCATCCTCATGGTGCGTGAGTGGCACGGGCGTCTCGCCCGTGATTCCGGACCACACGGGCAGGATGCCCGTGCCACGGGAGTGTGGCACAGCTACCGCCTCCCGAAGTCGAGTCACAGCTACGACGGCGCGCACGGCTGGAACACCGAATGGCCGCGCATTCGCGACATCGGCGAGAGCGACCTGCTGATGACGATGCACGGTGCGTTCTGGCGCTTCCCAAAAAATTTCGACTCCACGCATTCCGCCGGCATCGCACCGCGCTCGAATTACCTGAAGGTGATCGGCGACTTCACGCGCTGGGGCGATCGCCTCGTCTTCGGCTGCGACGACGCCGCGAAGAGTGAGTTCCTCAACAAACGGCGCGTGAAGGGCGAGGTCGCCGGCCCTGGCCAGTCGCAGTCCAACCTCTGGTTCCTCGACCCGGCGCAACTCGATCATCTCGGCCCCGTGATCGGCCGCGGTGCGGTGTGGCTCGACGAGCCGGTGAAAAAAGACGCGCTCTCCGACTCGTTTCTCTTCTCTGGCTACGACGAACGCAGCCTCCACCTCGCGCACGACGGTCGCGGGCCCGTGGCCTTCACCCTCGAAGTGGATCGCGCCGGCAACGGCACATGGACTGAACTGCGCCGCATCGACGTTCCTGCAAACGGCTACGTCTGGACTGCGTTTCCGCCCACCGAGGCAGGCGCTTGGATTCGAGTGCGTGCGTCACGCGACGTCGGGAAGGCGACCGCGCTCTTTTCTTTTCGCAATGCCGACTCGCGTGTTTTCCGCGCCGATGCCCGCTTCGACGGTCTCGGCACAACTGGCACGCGCGGGGGTCTGCTCCACGCGCGTGGCGCCGAAAAGAAAACGCTCGCTCTCGCGTTCGGCGATTCGTTTTACGAAATGGGTCCCGACATGCAGCTCCGTCGCAGCGACGAAGATTCCGCCGCTATTTGGATGAACGCCAACGTCGCGCCGCCGCGCGACGCGCTCGGGTTTGACGCCGCCTCGGTGATCTACACCGACGAGCAGGGCAAACGCTGGCGCTTGCCGCGCGGCCGCGCGGATTTTTCCGCTGCTTCACCCCATGGCGTCGAGCGCACGGCTCGTGAGGTCGTGACCGAGCGCGACATCCTGAATGCTGGCGGCACGTTCTTCGAGTTGCCCGCCGAAAACGCCGGCGGCGTGGCGAAAGTCCGTCCCATCGCCACGCATAATCGCCACATCCACGACTTCGCGAGCTGGCGTGGAATGATGATTATGAGCGGCGTTGCCGCCGATGCGCCCACTTCAAATCCGCACATTCTCCGCTCGACCGATAACCACGCCGCCGTCTGGGTCGGAGCCATTGACGACCTTTGGAGTTTTGGTAAACCCGTCGGCGTCGGCGGTCCGTGGAAAGACACGGTCGTCACCGCCCAAACTCCTTCCGATCCCTATCTTCTCACCGGCTACGATAAAAAATCCCTCACGCTCTCGCACCGGGCTGCGCGCGACGTGCGGTTCCGCGTCGAAGTCGATCTCAGTGGCACGGGCACGTGGGTGAACTACGCGACGCTCGACGTTCCCGCCGGCCAGACGATCGCGCACGCGTTCCCCGCCGGCTACCAAGCCTACTGGCTCCGCATCACCGCCGACACCGACACCACCGCCACCGCGTGGCTCACCTACGATTGATTCTCTCTCCGAGCACAATTTCGATTTCTTTATGAAGCGCCCCTCACTCGTTCTTTCTTTCGCGCTGGCTTTGTTTGCTCCGGCTCTCGCTGCCGACCGCCTCCTCGTCGAGGCCGAGAGCTTCCAGTCGCGCGGCGGCTGGTCGCTCGACACGCAGTTCATCGAGATCATGGGCTCGCCCTACCTGCTCGCGCACGGACTCGGCTCCCCGGTGAAAGATGCGACGACCACCGCCACATTTCCCGCCGCCGGAAAATATCGCGTGTGGGTGCGCACGAAGGACTGGGTCGCGCATTGGGGCGCTCCCGGCGCGCCCGGAAAATTTCAGGTGCTCGTCAACGACACGCCGCTCGCCGAGACCTTCGGCGCGAAAGGCACGAACTGGTTCTGGCACGACGGCGGCGTAATCGACATCGCCCAAAAACAAATCTCCCTCGCGCTGCGTGACCTCACGGGCTTCGACGGACGCTGCGACGCGCTCTACTTCACGACCGATCTCACTGAGACGCCGCCGAGTGACACCGCGCCGCTCTCCGCGTGGCGCAAGACCGCGCTCGGCCTCCCGCTCGCGCCCGAGGACATGGGTGAGTTCGATCTCGTCGTGGTCGGCGGCGGTTACGGCGGGCTCGGCAGCGCGATCTCCGCGGCGCGCATGGGCCTCAGGGTCGCGCTCATCCAGAACCGTCCCGTCCTCGGCGGTAACGGCAGCTCCGAGGTGCGCGTGTGGTCGCAGGGCCTCATCCGCCGCGGCAAATACCCGACCATCGGCGAAATGGTCGAGGAGTTCGCCGACCGCGCCTCGAATTCCCCCGGCCTCGCCGAGGAGTTCGGCGATGCGAAGAAGGAGGGGATCGTCCGCGCCGAGAAAAATATTTCGCTCTTTCTCAACGAGCACGTTTACGCCGCCGAGACGAAGGACAGCCGCATCGTCTCCGTCACCTCGCTCAACACGTCCAACAGCCGCGAGAAGAAATTCCGTGGCAAATATTTCTCCGACTGCACCGGCCATGGCACGCTCGCCCACCTCGGCGGCGCCAAATACGAGATCGAATACAAGGACCTGCTCGGCATGTCCAACATGTGGGTCTGGAGCACCGCGCCCGCACCGCAGAAATTTCCCGAGACGCCGTGGGCGCTCGATCTTACGATGGACGACTTTCCCTATCCGAAGCTCGGCAAAGGCCCGATGAAGGATCAGGGCAAGGGCGAGTGGTTTTGGGAGAGCGGTTTCAACAAGGACCCGCTCAAAGATCTCGAGGTCATCCGCGACTGGAATCTCCGCGCGGTCTTCGGCGCGTTTAACGCGATGAAGAATCGCGACGGCGCGGCCGAGCACCCGAACGCGAGGCTCGACTGGGTCGCCTACGTCGGCGGCACCCGCGAGTCGCGCCGCATCGTCGGTGACGTGATGCTCACGCGCGACGACATCGTCGGCAAAAAGGAATTCCCCGACGGCTGCGTGCCCAGCACGTGGAGCATCGACCTGCACTACGGCAAGGAGGAGTTCGCCAAAAAATTTCCCGACAATCCGTTCATCTCCTACGCGAAATTCGACGCGCGGGTGGACAAGCAATACGGTTACCCGATTCCCTACCGCTGTCTTTACTCGGTGAATGTCGCCAATCTCTTCATGGCTGGCCGTGACATCAGCGTGACGGACGAGGCGCTCGGCACCACGCGCGTGATGAAGACCATCGGCATGATGGGCGAGGTCGTCGGCAAGGCCGCGTCGATCGCGCTCAAGCACAACGTCACGCCGCGCGAGGTTTACACCCTCTACTGGTCCGAGCTCGACGCGTTGCTCCAGCTCCCCGGCCGCGCCCGCCGCGCGCCCGACAACACCTTTGACATCAGCGGACCCGCGCCCGGCCCGGTCATCGACGTGGGCGGCGGCAATTTCGGCGTCAGCATCCCCTCGCTCCAAGGCGTCGTCGTGGACAACAAGGCCGCGAAACTCACCGGCGCGTGGACGAGCGGCGCGAACCTCGCTCACGTCGGCCCCGACTACGTTTACGCCCGCGGTGCCGGCCACGCGGCCGTCTTCGAATTCACCGTGCCCACCGACGGCCGCTACGAAGTCCGCTTCGCCACCGCGCCGCACGAAAACCGCGCGAGCAACACCGCCCTCACCATCCGCCACGCCGACGGCACCGCCGCCGTCACGGTTAACCAAAAGAAACCCGCCACGATCGATGGCTACTGGGTCTCACTCGGCAGCTACCGTTTCGCGGCTGGAAAACCAGCCACGGTCGAAGTCGATGCCACCAAAGCCGACGGCAACGTGCACCTCGATGCGGTGCAGGTGCTGCCGGTGAAGTGAAGGTGGGCGGGGTCTGTGACCCGCCCTTCGTTCGAAAACTCAGCGCGCAAAAGGGCGGGTCACAGACCCCGCGCTACTTTTCGTCGTTCCTTGAAACCACTCGGCTCCCAGCGGCACTGCATCTCCGTCGTCCGCCATTCGGCGTAGTCCTGCTCGCCAGAGCAGGAAGGAGACACGCGTGCGACCGCATCGGCTCCGCGCTCGTCCAAACCCCAAAAGCCTGCGCTTGCCCCGAATTCCTCTGCGGACAGACTTCTCGCACCCCAACCTGCGCGACCGGAAACAACCCCCGTTCCCCTCTGCTCCATCCACGCTGCCATGGCGCCCTCACGGCCGCCCCCTTCAACCATGAATGACTCCGCCACCCTCATCGCGACTTTGCTTTTCGTCCTCGGACTCGCGGGAGTCGTTGTTGCCGTATTTGCCGTCAAGACGCAGAACAAGCTGGCACCACTGCGCGAGCGCGTCCACGAGGCGTCGTCCAATATCAGGACGACCGTCCAGAAGAAAAACCGGCTCATCAAGCAGCTCCTCGACATCGCCGCCGCCTATGCGACGCACGAGAAATCATTGCACGAGCGCATCTCGTCCGACTTCAACACCCCGGAAAGAATCGCCCTGAATCCGGGCGCGGCGCTGGCCTATGTGTCCCGGCTGGTAAACACCTTCCCGGAGCTGCGCGCGGATCGCACCTACCTCGACCTCTCGCAAAAATTGTATGAGCTTGAGACGGAGCTTGAGGCGCGGCATCAGGCGCACAGCGCGGGCGTTCGGGACTACAATTCGGTGCGACTCAGTTTTCCGCATAACCTCGTTGCCGGGCTCACCGGGTTCGGAGTGGTTGAGCATCTTGAAGGTGCTGAGGCCTTGTCGGTTAACGCCGAGAATTCAGAGCGGGGATCGGTGGAGCGTCCGAAAGCGGGAACGAGGGCGGGGCTGCTTTGGATCGGATCCATATCGGGGATTTTTT
>JANXSC010000199.1 GCA_025352845.1 Opitutaceae bacterium | reverse complement strand
GCCGCCTCGTCCGCGCTCGCCGGCACGCGCACCATCGAGAAACTCGCCAACCTGCCCAACTCCATCTCCGTCTTCACTGCCGATCTGATGAGCGATCTCGCGCTCAACGATTTCTTCGACGTGGTTGAGTTCGCGGTCGGCGCGGAAAAAACGTGAACAACTCTCTCGGCCTCCACTCCGACCAGGGTAACAGCTACACGTGGCCGAGAAAAACCCAACCCCGCCAATACGTGACGACGGCCACGGTGGAATTCTAATCAACACCTCGTGTAGGCCCGGCCGCTGGTCGGGCTTTTCGGCCCCGCTTCAATTTCCCTTCCGCCATGAATCCCACCCGTCGCGTGCCTTTTCTCGCCTTTGTTCTTGTTTCGTTTTTATCCGCGCTGCCCGCCATCGCCGCGCCCGCCAGGAAAAATGTCCTCTTCCTCATCGCCGACGATCTCAACAATCTCCTCGGCTGTTACGGCGACCCGCGGGCAAAGACGCCGAACATCGACCGCCTCGCCGCGCGCGGGGTGCGTTTCGATCGCGCGTATTGTAATTTCCCCCTGTGCGGCCCGAGCCGCAATTCCTTCCTCACCGGCCTCTACCCGAACAGCACCGGCATCCTCGCCAACTCTCAGATTTTCCGCCAGACGATCCCCGCGCAGCTCTCCATGCCCCAGGCGTTCCGCCAGCAGGGCTGGTTCGCCGCCCGGCTCGGCAAGCTCTACCACTACAATGTGCCCAACTCCATCGGCACCGACGGTCACGACGATCCCGCCTCGTGGGAACTCGAGGCTAATCCGGCCGGCGTCGACCGCCTCTCCGAGCAGGGAAAAATTTTCAGCCTCATCCCCGGCTCGTTTGGCGGCACGCTCAGCTGGCTCGCCTCCGAAAAGCCCGACGCCGATCACACCGACGGCATCCTTGCCGATCAGGCCGAGTGGGTGCTGGAACGTTGCGCGCAGCGGCGCGAACGGCCGTTCTTCGTCGCGGTTGGTTTCTTCCGGCCGCACACGCCCTACGTCGCACCGAAGGCGCCTTACTTTGGTTACTATCCCGAGGCCGAGATGCCCGTCGTCACCGGCGTGAAGGAAGATCAGGCCGACCTCCCCGCCGCCGCGCTCGGCAGCTATAAAAAGGAGCAGGACATCCTCACCGACCCGCTCCGCCGGCAGGCGCTGCAAGCCTACTACGCGAGCATCAGTTTTATGGACGCGTAGGTCGGCCGCGTCGTCGCCGCCCTCGATCGGCTCGGCCTCGCGGAGAGCACCGTGATCGTTTTCACCAGCGACCACGGCTACCACACGGGCGAACACGGGCTCTGGCAAAAGCAGAGTCTCTTCGAGGAGAGCGCGCGCGTGCCGCTCCTCATCGTCGCGCCCGGAGTCACGCCCAAGGGGGCCGTCGCTCGCACTCCAGTCGCGCACGTCGATTTGTTTCCCACGCTCGCGGAACTCGCGGGCGTCACACCGCCGACGAATCTCCAGGGCCAGAGCCTCGTTCCCATCTTGAAAAATCCCGCCGCGACCGGCCGCGGCTGGGCGCTCACGCAGGTCGTGCGCGGCGGCGGTTTCAACCGCATGGGCGCGAGCCCCGCCGCCGGCGACGGCGGCGCGCGCTTCTTTGGCTACTCGCTCCGCACCGCGCGCTGGCGCTACACGGAATGGGACGAGGGCAGACAGGGCCGCGAACTCTACGATCACGATGCCGACCCGAAGGAACTCACGAATATCGCCACGCTCCAAGCGCACGCAAAAACCGTCGCCGATCTCTCCGCGCAGCTTCGCGCGGCCGTGAAAACCACTTTCCCGCCCGACGGCAAAACACCCGCGATCCAACCGGGCCTCTGGGCGCCACTGCTCACCGCGCCGTGATCTCGCTGGCCGCGCAGCCGTTGATTTCTCCGTCCCTGTAACGCCCCCGCCCGTTTCACCGTCGTTTCGCCCATGACTTTCCGCCGAACTGTGGCCTGTGCGATCGCCTTTATTTTTCCCCTCAGCGCGATCGCGGCCGAACCAGCGGGCCTGAGTTTTCTCGAGCAGCGCTTCCACCAGCTTGACCGCAATCACGACGGCCAGCTCACGCGCGAGGAGGCGGGCGATGTCCCGTGGTTCGATCGCATTGATCGACGCGGCACGGGCGTGGTGACGATTGAGCAGATTCGCGAAGTCGTCCGCCGCCTCGGGGCCGAGCGCGTGAACCGCGCCATCGGACCCGCGACCGCGCCGGCCGAAACACCGGCCGCACCGGCTGCGACCACGCCGCTCGTCATCGTGCGCGAGGGTCCGAAGCTGCTCAAACCCGCGGAGGCCGGCGTCGGCCGGCTGATTCCCGATTTGAGTTTCACCGATCTGGACGGACGCGCGGGCAAACTCTCTGATTTTCATTCGGCGAAAATCCTCGTCATCGCGCTGACGAGCACGAGCTGCCCCATTGCCCAGAAATACACCCCCACCCTTGCGCGGCTGGAGAAGGCATTCGCGCCACAGGGCGTGGCGTTTCTTTTTGTGAACCCCGCCGCCACCGACGCGCCCGAGGAAATTCGTGCGGCCGTCGCCGAACACCGCCTCGCCGGCCGCATGGTGCATGATCGCGAACAGCAACTCGTCACGGCGCTAAACGCGCAGACTTCCACCGAGGTCTTTGTGCTCGATACGGCGCGCACGCTCATTTTCCGCGGGGCAATCGACGATCAATATGGCCTCGGCTACTCGCTGGAAGCGCCGCGCAAAAATTTCCTCCGCGATGCCCTCACCGCGATGCTCGCTAGTCAGCGGCCGCTCGTCGCCGCGACGGATGCGCCAGGCTGCACGCTCGAAGTGCAGCTGGTCGCGCGCGCGTGGCCCGGGGCGCCGAGCGCCAGCGTCGCGGCCACCGGTGATGTCACCTACCACAATCGCATCTCACGCCTCATCCAAAGCAATTGCCTCGAGTGCCACCGCACGGGTGGTGTCGCGCCGTTCAGCCTCGCGACCTACGACGAGGTCCGCGACCACGCCGGCATGATGCGCAAACAAGTCGGCCGCGGCGCGATGCCGCCGTGGTTCGCCGCGCCGCCCGCACCCGGCGAATCGATCCACTGGAAAAACGATCACTCACTTTCCATCGCCGACAAAGCCGATCTCCTTGCGTGGCTCGCCGGCGAAAAAAACCTCGGCGATCCGAGCGATGCGCCGCTGCCGCGCACGTTTCCCGCCGACTGGTCGATCGGCAAACCCGACACTATCGTCGAGCTCCCGCGCGCCGTCGCGATCAAGGCCGACGGCATCATGCCCTACCAAACGCTGCGCGTCGTCACGAAGTTCACCGAGGACAAATGGGTGCAGGCCTACGAGGTGCGACCGACCGCCCGCGCGGTGGTGCACCACGTGATCGTGAAGGTGCAGGCTCCCGGTGAGAAAGTTCGGGCGAACGAGGATGACGAAGAGCGCGAGGGCTTCTTCGCCGCGTTCGTGCCGGGCAACAGCCACGCGATTTTCCCGCCGGGCTTCGCAAAAAAAATTCCCGCGGGCGCGACGGTCACGTTTCAAATGCACTACACGCCGAATGGCAAGGCGACGACGGACCGCACGAGGCTCGGGTTAATATTTTCCTCCGCGCCGCCAGAGCACGTCGTCCACGTCGCGGGCCTCTCCAACCCGCGCCTCAACATCCCGCCCGGTGCCGACAATCACGCGGAGACGACCACGCTCACGTTGCCCAGTGACACGACGCTGCTGAGCTTCTCCCCGCACATGCACGTGCGCGGGAAGGCCGCCCGCTACGAAGCCGTGCTCCCCGACGGCACGCGCCACCGCCTGCTCGAAGTGCCCGCCTACGATTTTAACTGGCAGCTCCAATACCGGTTCGCCGAACCCATCACGCTCCCGCGCGGCACGCGCCTCGTTTACACCGCGTGGTATGACAACAGCACCGCCAACCCTGCGAACCCCGATGCGACCCAGACCGTGCGCTGGGGCCCGCAGACGTTCGACGAGATGATGCTGGGCTACGTGGAATATTACGTGCCCGGTCGCGACACGCTCGCGCAGACGCAGCCGTGACGGCGCAGGGCGCACATACGGGCGACTGCGCGCTCGACGCCGGAGCGATCGAATCTTCAGATTCACTTCGATCTGATTTCAAATTCCCCCCCCTCTATGCGCCTCCACCCCGTCCCGTGGTTTTCGTTTGTTTTTGTTTCCGCCTGCTCCCTGCTCCCCGCTGCGGAGCCGGCACCCCGCCCCAACATCCTCCTCATCGTCGCCGATGATCTCGGCTACAACGACGTCGGTTTCCAAGGTTGCCGCGACATCCCCACGCCCAATCTAGACCGGCTCGCCGCGAGTGGCGTGCTTTGCACGAGCGGCTACGTGACCTACTCGGTGTGCAGTCCGTCGCGCGCGGGTTTTCTTACGGGCCGCTATCAGCAGCGCTTTGGCCACGAGTATAACCCGAAGTGGGACGCTACCAGCACGACCCACGGCCTGCCGATCAGCGAGGCGACGATCGCCGACACGCTGCGCGGCGCGGGCTACACGACTGGCATGGTCGGCAAATGGCATCAGGGCGCGCATCCGCAGTTTCATCCCAACCGCCGCGGCTTCGACGAGTTCTTCGGCTTCCTCGGCGGCGGTCATCGCTACCTCCCCGGCTCGCACATCGACGTAGAAGTAGGTGCCGGCAAGAAAGCCAACAGCGAGGACGCCGAGCACAACTCCCCGCTGCTGCGCAATTCCATCGAGGAGCCCGAAGCCGGCGAACTCACCACGCGCCTCGGCACCGAGGCCGCCGCTTCCGTAACGCGCCACGCGCGCGATGCGAAACCGTGGTTCCTCTACCTCGCGTTCAACTCGCCGCACAACCCGGCGCAGGCGCGCGACGACATGCTCGCGAAATTTTCCGGCATCACCGATCCACGCCGCCGCACCTACGCCGCGATGGTCGCCACGCTCGACGAATCGATCGGCCGCGTGCTCGCCGCGCTCGACGCCACCGGCCAGCGCGAGCGCACCCTCGTGTTTTTCTTTTCCGACAACGGCGGGCCGATGACGAAGCGCAACGCCAACGCCTCCACCAACGGCCTGCTCCGCGGCCAAAAGGGCGATGTCTTCGAAGGCGGCATCCGCGTGCCCTTCATCGTCTCATGGCCCGGCCGCGTGCCCGCCGGCCGCACCTACGATGTGCCCGTGAGCACGCTCGATATTTTTCCCACCGCACTCGCCCTCGCGCGCGCGACCCGCGCCGCGAATCTCCCGTCGCTCGACGGCATGGATCTCTTGCCGTTCCTCACCGGCGAAAAAAAATCCGCGCCGCACGCGCGCCTCTTCTGGCGCATGGATGGCGGCGAAGCCTTCGCCGTGCGTGAGGGCAACTGGAAATGGCTCCGCACCTACGCGAACCCACCCGAGCTCTACGATCTCGCCGCCGACATCGGTGAGAAAAATAACGTCGCCGCCGCGCACCCCGAAATCGCCGCCCGCCTCGCCGCCGCCGCCGCCGACTGGAACCGCGGCCTCATCCCGCCTGTGTGGGTGAACAATCCCTTCGGCGGCCTCATCAACCTCCCCGGCCCCGCGAAATCCGCCGCGCCGTAGCGCCATTCGCCTCGCTTTCGCGCCAGCCCCACGATGCCACCTGATGCCGATGCCCGCTGGTTTGGCGAGCACGTGCAGCCCCACGAACCGATGCTGCGCGCGTGGCTGCGGAGCCGTTTTCCGCGCGGCCTCGAGATCGACGACCTCGTGCAGGAGGCCTACGCGCGCGTGCTCCGTGCCCGTGCAGCTGGCACCGCAATGCAGTCGCCGAAGGCGTTTCTCTTCGCCACCGCCCGCAATCTCGCGCTCGACACCCTGCGCCGCCGCGAAGTTTCCGGCGAAGATTCCTTAGTGTCTTTCGACGCGCTGGACGTCTTGGATGAGGCCGACGGTATTCCCGAGACGGTTGACCGCGCCGAAAAACTCGAACTCTTGACCACCGCCATCCAGTCGCTCCCCGACCGTTGCCGCCAGGTGCTCACGCTGCGGAAAATCTACGGCCTCTCCCAGCGCGAGATCGCCGCGCGCCTCGGCATCTCCGAGCACACCGTCTCCGCGCAACTCACCATCGGCGTCCGCAAGTGCACCGAATTTTTCGCCCGCCACCGCCGCGGGGAGGGCCGTGCATGAACGCGCCTCGCACTCCCGCCGAGCAGGCCGCCGACTGGCTCATCCGCCACGACCGCGGTCTCACCGCCGCCGAACAGGACGAGTTTCACGCGTGGCTCGCCGCCGATCCGGGCCACGGCGAGACCTTCGCGCGCGAGCGGGCCACGTGGCGCGAACTCGACCTCCTCGCCGAGTGGCGGCCCGAGCACGGCACCGAGCCCAATCCCGATCTTCTCGCTCGCCCGCATCGTGCTTCACTCAGAAAAATTTTCTGGCTCGCGCCGCTCGCCGCCGCCGCGTGCCTCACCCTCGTGTGGTTCGTCTCGGCGCTCTTCACAGCCGAGAACAACGTCGCCGCTTCCACCGTCGCGACCGGTTACGAAAAACGCATCCTCGAAGATGGTTCGGTGATCGAACTGAACCGCGGGGCCGCCATCGTCGTCGCCTACACCGCGTCCGAACGTCGCGTGCAACTCACGCGCGGCGAGGCCCACTTCACCGTCGCGAAGAATCCCGACCGGCCCTTCATCGTCAGCGCCGGCACGCTCGAAGCGCGCGCCGTCGGCACCGCCTTCA
>JANXSC010000186.1 GCA_025352845.1 Opitutaceae bacterium | reverse complement strand
GGCGGTCTTGCGACCGCCGCTTCCGTTCCCCAGAAGCGCTGCCCCTCGCAGCGCAAATTTGTTTAGTCGGATTTTTTTCCGCCGAAAACCGAACGAGCCAGATCCATCGGCACACGGGTGAAGCGCGTCACCGCGGAAACCGGCGCGGCATCGGCGACAACCGGCGCGGTGGGCGGAGGTGTCGCAGCAGCCACGAGCGCTTCGCGTTCCGCGATTTGGGCTTCGCGTTGGGCGATTTCCTCGAGGCGTTGTTTCACCATGACTTCCTGCTCGCGAATTGAGACGCGATCGTCGCGGAGATTTTTTTGCTCGGCTTCGAGGATCTCGCGGGCGCGGTGCAATTTTTCCCAGGCGACCTGCAGTGCCGGATCGTCGGTGAAAGGCGCGCGGCTGGAGGGACGCTGAAACATCGGGGGCGTCGAGCGCTGCGTCACGATGGGCGCGTTGGTGGCCGAAGCGATGGTGCGGCCGGCCTCGATCTCGGCCTGAAGCATGCGCAGGCGCGACTCGTATTCGCGCAGGTTGGTTTCCCGCTCCCGCAGCGAATCCTGATCCTCCTGCAGGCGCAGGCGCTCCTCGGCGAGCGTCGCGGCCCACTTTTCGGCGGGCGGACGGGCGACCTTGAGCTCGGGCTCAGGCGTCGGGAAGGAGATGATAGAATCCATGGCGGGTGGGAAGAGACTTGCTCTGGATGTCACCTTAATCGGTTCGTCCGCGAATTACTAGAGGGCGGCGGGGATTTTACCCGCGGTTTACCCCCGCTCCCGTCCAAAACCCGACTTCGGCAAAGTTTTTACGTCCGAAAGATCACGCTCTCGCGATTGAACATCCGCACCGCGAGTCCCAGCGCGATCGCGGCGTAGAGGGAGGTCGAGGCGAAGATGAGTCCGAGCAGGTCCCAGTGCCACACGCCGGAGACGAGTTCCTTGCTCGCGAGCGACACATTGAGAATCGGCACGAGCGCGAGTTTCCAGTTCAGCTCCACGCCGGGGAGCAATCCGACCATAGCGGGCATGAGAATCACAACAATGAGAGGAGAAACGTAGCTCTGTGCTTCCTTGAAGCTCTTCGCGAAAAGAGAAATCGTGAACAACGCTGCGGCAAACAGCACCACCATGGGCAGCACCATGCCGACGACGGCCAGCAAACCGACGGGATCGAGCGTGGTCATCGACGCAATCTTGCTCGCGGCGCGGGTGGCGGTCGCGGCATCGCCGCCGCCAATGCTTCGCGCCAGAATCGATCCGCCAATGGAGAACGTTACCGTCATCGAAAGCAGCGAACACGCGACAGTGCCGAGCGAGGCGGTCAGGATCATCAGGAATTTTCCGAGCACGATGTCCACGCGGCCGACGGGGCTGCAGAGCAGAGTCTCCATCGTGCCGCGTTCCTTTTCGCCGGCGGTGAGATCCATCGCGGGATACATCGCACCGGTGAAGGCGAGGATGAGAAAAAAATACGGGATGATGCCGCCGATCAGATTGCCGCCCACTTTTTCGGGCGGGGCCACATTCTGCGGTTTTAGCTCGATCGGTTTGATGGCGGCGGGTGTGAGGCCGCGTTCGGCGAGCCGCGCCGTGACGATCGCACCCGTCTTGGTGTCGAAAAATTTCCGCACTTCCGCCACGGCGCGGCTGGACCGCACTTCACCCTCATAGTGGTAGATGTTGACGGTGGCCGTCCCCCCGGCTGCGAGGGTGGCATCTAGTCCGGGTGGCAGTTCCACCACGGCGCGCAATTTTTTGTCGGTGATGTGCTGCCGCCAATTTTCCTGCGGCGGCGCAATGGTGAGGTTGGGATTTTTCGCGAGCCCGGCGCGGGTGGCGGGCGAGTCATCGCCACCCAAAATCATGACTAAGGGCGGTGTGGCGGCGACTTCACGTTCGACCATGAACGAGACCGCCACGACCAGCGCGAGCAACCCCGGCATCGCGATTGTCGGGATCACGACCATCGAGATCAGGGTGCGGCGGTCGCGCAGCATGTCGCGCAGCTCCTTGCCGTAGACGGTGAAAATGTGGGTCCAGTTCATGACGCAAGCAGCGGAGGAGCGCCGACGGCGCGGACGAAGATTTCCTCAAGGTCGTGCTCGGCGTAGCGAGTGCGGAGCGCGGCGAGCGTGCCCTCGGCGAGGAGTCGGCCGTCGTGGATGATGCCGATCGTGTCGCAGATTTTTTCCACCTCGCTCATGATGTGGGTAGAGTAGATGACGGTTTTGCCGCGCGCGCTGCACTCGCGGACGAATTTCACGATCGTGCGCGCCGCCATGATATCGAGGCCGAGCGTGGGCTCGTCGAAGATCATTACCGCCGGATCGTGGATCAGCGTGCGCGCGATCGAGGTTTTCTGTTTCATGCCGGTGGAAAATTTCTCGCAGCGGCGGTCGAGAAATTCGTGCATGTCGAGCTCGTCGGCGAGACGCTGGGTGCGCGTGGCGATGTCGGCGGCGGCGAGCCCGTGGAGTTTGCCGAAATAGGCGAGCGTCTCGCGCGCGGTGAGCCGGCCGTAGAGGGCGGTGCTGGCGGCGAGAAAACCGACGTGCGCGCGCACTTGCTGCGCGTCGCGCACGACATCGAAGCCCGCGACGGTCGCGCCGCCGCTTGTCGGCTGCAGCAGCGTGGCGAGGAGGCGCAGCGTGGTGGTCTTGCCCGCACCGTTGGCGCCGAGCAGCCCGTAGATTTGGCCGGGTGCGACGCGGAAGGAGACGCTGTCGGCCGCGCGGATCTCGCCGCGCTTTTTGTCGCGAAACGTCTTGGTCAGGCCCCGGGCTTCAATCATGCGGAGAGTGAGAAACGGGAAACGCGGAAAACGGAAAACAATTCGGTGCGCGCGTTGGCCGGCCGCGGCGCGCCCGGCTATTTCGCTCCCGCGGCCCGCGCCCGCTCGCTCCACGCGGCGAAGGTGAGCGTGGATTTGTTTTTCTCCCACTCGGCGGGTGAGAACACGCTCAGCGTTTCGCGCGCGAACCCCGGCACGCCGGTGCCCGGCGCGAGCGTGCCGCCCTCGCGTTCCTCGGTGGCGTAGAGTTTGTCCAGGGGCACGCCGGTCTGCTGCGACCAAGTGAGGATGTGCGTCGTCGGCTGCGCGCGGATCGAGGACTCGTTCCAGTGGGGAAAATCGAGTTGGTGCTCCAGCCAGAGCACGGCCGGCTGCATGAGCCAGTAGGGACGGTGGCTGGTGGCGGGCGTGAAACCGAATTCAAAAACGTCCGCCGCGGTGCCGCGCAGCGCGACGGCGCGAGCCCGGAGATTTTCAAAAAACGGCTCCAGCGTTGTTGGCATGTCGACGACGGTGTCGGCGCGACCATTCCAGATGAGTGTCGGTCCGCGCGCGGCGTGGAGCGCGTAAATCATCGCGCCGCGATCGCCGAGGAAATCGAGCGAGCGCCAGGGCAGAGCCTGGCACATCGCCTTGCTCGACCGATCCCAGTGATCGCCGGCGCCGCTCAGGTTGCCGCCGCCCACGAGCACGCAGGCGCGCAGCCGCGGCTCGACGGACCCGGCGAGCGCGAGCACGAACGATCCCAGCGAGTAGCCGCCGGCGCCGATGCGCGTGGCGTCGATCTCCGGACGCGCCGCGAGGAGCGACACGGCCTGCCGCACGTCGGTGATCATCAGGCCGGCGAGGCGGCGCGCGAGGATTTCGTCGCCCTTCAATTTGTCATGATCGCGCGTGCCGGATTGACGCGTTGCGCTGCGCTCGCCCTCGCCGGCCTGATCGTAAGTGAGCACGGCCATGCCGGCGCGGGCAAACGCGATGCCGGTGAACCAGGCATACCAGGAATATTTGTCGCCGCCGTGGCCGTTCACGACGACGAAGGCCGGGACTTTTCCGCCCTTAGGCAACGGGTCGGGCAGATAGAGAATCCCCGGCACGCGGGAGCCGAGCTGCGTGGTGTAGGTGATGGCTTCGGCGGCGACGCCGGCGGCCGGAGCGAAGCGCCGGTGCGTTTTTGCGTCGAGCGCCGGCAGCGGAGTGGGCACGAAAAAATTCGCGAGGATTTGCGCGCGCTGTTCGGCGATGCGCGCGGGCGTGAGCGGCGCGGCGCGGAGCAACGTGAGGGCGAGCAGGAAGGGCAGGAGGAATTTCATCGCGGGGTTGGGAAAGCGGCGGTGCGGACGACGGTGCGGCGAAGCCGTGCATTGGGCAAGCGGGCACAAAAAAGGCGGAGGGAAAATCCTCCGCCCTGAGAATGCACAGCGCGGCGTGCCTTCAGGCCACGCAGATTCTAAACTCAGAATTTATACGTGACCGTGCCCGACCAGTTGCGGGGCGTGCCGACGGTGACGGCACCGCGGCTGCCGGCGGCCTGAATGTATTCCTTGTTGAAGGCATTCAGGAGCGTCAGCGCGGCGGACCAGTTTTTCTCGCGGTAGGCGACACCCACGTTGGTGAGCAGGCGACCCTCGACTTGGAAGGAAGGCTGCACGGGCACGAAGGGCTTCGCCCCGGGGAGCGCGCGCGTGGTGGTGAAGCCGGAGGCGTTTTCGCCGGCGACGTCGCCTTTGTAGTCCAGGCCGACGTTGACGCCGAAGCCCTTGAGGCCGCCCTCGGTGAAACGGTAGTCGGCATAGACGGCGTAGGATTTGTCGGGCACGCCCCGCAGCTTCACCTCGGTGATCGGTTGGCGGATTTTCACCTTGGTGAAGTTGCCGACGATCGTGAGGTTGCGGTCGAGCGAGTAGGTGCCCTCGAATTCCCAGCCCTGGGAAACGAGATCGAGGAAGAGCGCCTGCGGGAGCAGCGCGGCCTCGGCGAACTGGCCGAGCGACTGGAGGCGGAAGAATTCGCTGTTGGTGACGGAAGTGTTTTTCTGCGCGATGTCGAAGTAGGCGGCGGACGCGGTGAGGCGGTTGTTGAGCAGCGAAGTCTTCACGCCGTATTCCTTCTGGCCGCCCTGCGCGATCTTCAGGTTGGGATCGGTGACGCCGGCGTTGAGCGAGCCGGGCATCGAACCGCCGGTGGTGTTGCGGCTGAAGAAGACCGACACTTCGGGAATCGGTTTGGCGACGATGCCGAACGAGGTCGCGTTGCTCGTGAGGTTGAACGCGGGTGACGTGGGGAACGCGGGATTGATCCCGGTGCCCGTGGTGTCGGTGCGCGCGAGCGTGCCGAAGAAACGGGAGACGCCGCCGGAGAGTTGGATGCGGTTATTCAACAGGCCGAGGGTCTCGTAGGCGAAGACTTGGAAATCGTCCTGCTTGCCGGTGCGGTCGGTGCCGAGGCCGGCGGTCGAGAGGCCGGGCAAAATGGGCGGGAAGTTGTAGGGAGG
This sequence comes from Opitutaceae bacterium, assembly GCA_025352845.1. Lineage (GTDB taxonomy): Bacteria > Verrucomicrobiota > Verrucomicrobiia > Opitutales > Opitutaceae > ER46. Next base: position 9,576 of record JANXSC010000186.1, on the reverse strand, counting down.
GAAGGCGATCGCGCCGAGGTTGTTGGCGGGGACGGCACCGCGGTTGAAGGCGGCGGGCGTGCGCCAGCGGACCTTCGAGGTGTTGGCGGTGAAGCCGGCGAGCGTGGTGGACTTGAAGAAGGAGGACTCGAACGCCGCGGCGTAGTCGTTCTTCACGTGGGCCTCGGTGTATTCGAGGTCGTTCTTGCCGTAGTTGCGCGAGTAGATCCAGACCGAGGGATCGGTGACGGGGACGGGCGTGCCGACGAGCGTGACACCGGGCGCGGCGTTGTAGGCGGCGGTGTTCCAGTTGATGCCCGGTTCGTAGAGGCCGGTGAGGGGATTGCGGCTGCCGCCACCGCCGTTGGTGAGGCCGCCGCTGGTGCCGCCGATGTCGTAGCGGCGGATGTGGTCGGCCATGACGTAGAGGCGCGAGGTGACGTTGCTCGCGAGCGTGGAGAGCAGCTCGGCGCTGACGCGCTCGGTGGAGCGGTGGCGGGTGTCGGTGTCGTTGCCGAACTGCCAGTCGCGCGGCAGGCCGCGGGCGATCTGGGCGTAGCTGTTGCTACCGATGCTCGGGTCGAGGGGGAGGCCGCCGAGGTTGGTCTCGCGGTTCTGCACGAAGTCGGCCTTGAGAATCAGTTTGCTTTGCGGCGAGAGCTGGTAGGAGAACGAGGGCGAGAGTTCGTAGCCGTTGCGGTATTGGCCCTTGATGTAGTAGTCGGTCCGCCAGATCGAATAGACGAGGCGCGCGGCCATCTTGCCGTCGGCGGTGAGCACGCGGTTCGTGTCGAAACCGAAGCTGTTGCCGGCGTATTGCGCGAGACCGAGCGTGAGCGTGGTGGCGTTCTTGCCGAAAGGCGACTTGGTGATCGGGTTCATCACGCCGCCGGGGCTGCCGCCGGGGACGAGAATGGCGTTGGGGCCCTTGATGATTTCGAGGCGCTCAATGTTGCTCACCGATTGCGACATGCTGTAGCCGTCGGCGCCGGAGAGCATCGTGCCGTCGATAAACTCTGCCGAGACCTGGAAACCGCGGATGGTGTAGCGGTCGCCGCCGTAGGGCAGCGTGTTCTCGACGATGGGCGTCACGTATTTCGCGGCGTCGAGCATGCGCAGCGCCATCGTGTCCTCGATGAACTCGCGCGAGACGACGGAGATCGTCTGCGGGATGTCCTGGATATCCATCGCCACGCGCGACGCGGAGAGCGCCTGGCGGGACTGATAGGGATTCGTGGGCTTTTCGGTGATGGTAAACTGCGGGAGCAGCACCGTCTCGTCCTTCGGTTTGGCCGGAGCGGCGGTCTGGGCGGAAGCGAACGGCAGGGTGCCGAACGCGAAGGCGGCGAGGGCCGCCGGTAGAAACGCGCGGGAAGCGCGGAGGGATTTTGTTTTCATGTTGGTCAGGCGAAAGGGAAAGAACACCACGCACGGCGGCCCGGAATGCGGGGAGAAAGCACCGCTCGGCGGGCTCACGTTGCGTCATGAACACTCCACGGATTGCAGAGTGTCACTCGACCGGAGTGCCGGTGAGTCAGGCGCGGTGCGGGGAAATTTGGTTTCGCGGGCCGCGCTACCACGTGCATTGGCGTGCGATGCGTGGCCAAAAAATCAACTGCCCGAGTGCGATTACTTCGCCCGACTCAACTGCCCGCGTCTAGGCGGCGGTATTCAGTGGCGGCGATGCGGAGGTTACCGCTGGCGGAGAGTTCGATCACGACGCCGGCGGCGGTGACGAAAACGGTCGTGGAGCCGCGGCGGCCGACGCGCACGCTGATGCTCAGGATCGGGGCGTCCTTTTCGTTGGTGGCGGTGAGCAGCGCCTTGGCGTCGAGCGTCAAGCGCTCGTGGTCGCTGGCGTAGCGGCCGGCGGTGCGGCCGAGGATCGCGTCGCGCTCGGTGACGGACTCAATCCAAGTCACGCCTTCCGGGGTGGCGGGGCGAAAATTCCACCAGCCCACCGCGGCGAGAATGGCGAGCAGGGCGGCGAGGATCGCGAGCTTGGTGCCGGCGCGCGGAGCCGGGGCCGCGACAGATCCGTCATGAGCGGGGCCGGGCACGTCGCGCGGGCGGGCGGCCTCGATCGCGATCGGATTTTCGTGGGCGCGGGCGGGCGCGAGAAGATCGGTCAGGATTTCATCGGGCGTGGCGGCGACGAAGGTGCCGGATTTTTCCGAACCGAGGCGGCCGCCCATCCAGCGCACGGCGAGCTGGTGCGCACCCTGGGTGAGATGCAATTGCGCGCCGATGTCCTCGGCTTCGAGGGCGGGCAGCGCGGAGAAGTTTTTCAGCCACGTGCGGAGCGCGGCGTGGTCGAGGTCCACCGCTTGGCGGCGGCCTTCCCGCGGGGCGAGGGCGAGCGCGTCGGCGGTGACGTTCTCCGCGGCGAGGCGGATGGGGAGCGCGCGGTTCATTTTTCGACGACGTAGTAGGTGGTGAGGGCGGCGCCGTTGGTGAAGAGCTGGCCGGCGGTGAGGCTGCCGTCGTCGAAGCGCGCATCGAGCGAGAGGAGTTGCGGCGAGGTAAACGCGATCGCGGTGCCGGCCGCGGCGCTGATGCGAATCAGGGCGCGGTAGGATACGCCGCCGATGGTGGTGTCCCGCAGAAATTCATAGTTGCCGCCGATGGGCGCGGAGCGCGTCCACTGGTCGGGCGCGAGGATGCCGGCCATCTCGGGCGGGAAGACGCCGGCGGCGGAGGACGTGGGGGGATAGTCGCCGTTGCCGTGGGCGTATTGCAGCAGGCTGGAGGAAAAGACGCGCAGGTCGCTGATGAGAGTGTTGCCGCGCACGCGCTGGAGCACGCGCTGGACCGCCGGCATGACCATGGCGACCAGGAGAGCGATGATCGTGACCACGATCATCAGCGCGACGATGGTAAACGCGCGGGGGCGGCGCCATCGGGCGAGGGCAGTCATGGCGAAGCCTTTTGTGCGGCGGTGGGGCTTGGCAAGCTGGCGGTGGGTAAAAATTCGTGAGCCTGTGTCCGCGGATGGGCGGTTGCCAACGAACTGCACCGCGTCTTGCTCGCGGCGTGCAGGTGATGATTTCCTTTTTGCCCGTCTTTCTGATCTTCGAGGTCTGGCAGCTCGTGCTCGGCGAGCGCTACCTCGGGCTGAAGCAGATCGCGCGCAACGCCAATCCGCGGGCGCTCGGGCTGGGCGAGGGCACGGCGTTTTTCTGGAGCATGATCCTCTTTGCCTACTGGCTGTGGATACTCCTGCTGCTGGCCGTGCCGGCGGCGCGGATCGCGGGCGCGGGGCTGCTGCTCATTTCGATGATCGGGTTTTCGCTGCGGCGCGGCGCGCGGCTGAAGTGGGTGCTGGTGATTCTCGCGTTTGAGGGCGCGCTGCGCGTGGCGCTGCTCTTCGCGCTCGGCGCGACGGCGTGGCGGGCGTTGCGCTGAACGCACGGGATTTTAGACGGAGAAACGGCGGGTCTCCGTTTTTGCAGTGGGTGCGGCGAAGCTCTGGCCGAAAAATTCCTGCGCGGCGGCGATCACCTTGGCATATTTCGTGTAGTCACCCGCCCACGAGTTGGGCACGTGCACGCGCTTGATCAGGCCGCGGCCGATCCGGTCGGGTGCGCTGGCGTCGGGCGTGAGCTCGACCGTGAATTTTGGATCGTGCGTGTGGATCACGTAGTGCCGGGAGCCGTCGCGGCCCTCGCGCTCGACGCGGAGGAAAGGGGAGAAATTCATCGCGCAGGCGCAACGTGCGCGGATTGACGGCGCGGCACAATGCCGGAATTGCACGGCCTTTTTCCCCTTGAGCCGCGGCGCGGCGCGGCGCACAAACTTTTCCGCCGCCGGCGTGCCGCGGCCACCCGGCCCCCCATGAACTCTTCCGAATCGAATCCCAAACTGCCCGCGTGGCCGTTCCTCCTGGCCGATGTCGCGCTGATCGCGGCCGCGGCCTACATCGCGCTCAACAGCGATCCGCTCACGATCAACGCCGTCATCGCGATTGTCGCCTGCGTGGGGATCGGCGCCGTGCTCGGACTGATCCCGATCGTGGCGCGCTACGAGGCGCAGAAAAACGCGCAGCTCGACGAGCGGCAGCGCGCGCTCGAGGGCCTCGCCACGACGATCAATTCCGCGACGGAACAACTCAGCATTACGGCCGGCGGCCTGCACGAGATCGCCGAGCTCACGCAAAAAAATGTCCGCCACGCCGAGCAGCTCCCGCACAAGCTGCAGGAAAAAATCGCGGAGTTTCAGGCACAGCTCGCGACGGCGGCCGACGCCGAGAAGGAGGAACTGGAGCGCGAACTGCTGGCCCTGCGCACAACGGAGAGCGAGCGGCTCGAAACGGTTTCGCAACGCGTCGCGAAATCCACGGTCGAATGGACGAAACTCGAGGCCGCCACCCAGCAGCACCTCGCCGCCGCGCAGGACACGCTCGCCAAACTTGCCGCGCACGTCACGGCCGCGACCCAGGAGCTGGACGCCAAAATCATGCGGCTCGAGGCGGTCGGACGCACCGCCGCCTTGATCGCACCGGCGGCGGTGGCGACGGCGGTGATCGCCGAGGCGGCGCCTGCGACGCCGAGTGAAACGGTCGAAGCAGCGCCAACGCCGGACGCCGTGGCAACGCCGCCGAAACGCCCGCGCAAAGTCCGCCGCGAAGAGCCCGCGCCGACGGAGGGCGCGACGGCGGAGCCGTTCAGCACGCCGCCGGTCGTTGCGCCCGCCGCTCCTTCCGATGAGCCGCCGCCCGTGCCCGCCGATAAAATCGTCGAAATCGCGCCGGTCGCGCCGGGGACCTCGGAACCGTTTTCGGGTCACATCGGGACGACGGATTTCAGCGTCGCGTCCATGGTGCGGGTTCCGCCGCCGGCGTCCGCCACCGATGCGCCCAAGGAGCCGCACAAACGCGCCCCGAAAAAACCCATTGCGGACGACGACCACGCCCCCGCCCTCGATCTTGACGAGTCGGCCTCGACCTCGGCCGCGAGCGTCGCCGAGCGAGTGCTCACCTCGGACGGCGCGACGCGCCTGATCGTCACCGCCTACATCGGCATCGGCAACCGGGTCTTCATCCGCGGCGCGGGCCCGGGCCTGAGCTGGGAGAAAGGCGTGCCGCTGCAATTCGTCTCGATCGGCAAATGGCGCTGGGAAACCAACGACGCGATCGCGCCCGTGCAGTTCAAGCTCTACAAAAACGACGATATCGAGTGCACCGCCCTCGGCGCACAGTCGCTCGATCCCGGCCATCAGCAGGAACTGACGGCGGAGTTTTGAGTAGGCCAGCGCGCTTGCAAGCGAGCTGACCTACACAATCGCAACGCGGCACAATTGGCGTTTCTCGCCCGGGCTAATAATGCGGCGGGCGCTCGTCGCGGGGTTCGTCTCCGCCGCTCGCGTCCGTGCCCGCGTTTTGACCCATGCGCTCGCGCCACGCTTTCAATTCGCGCCGCAGCGCGGCGAGGCCGTCGGCGAGTTCGAGCATGGCCTTGTCCTGTTCGGTGACGTGGCGCTCGAGGTAGGCGATCTTTTCTTCGAGGCGTTGGAGGCGTTCGTCCATGGGGAAATTGTTTTAGCGTGCTACGAGCGTGCGCCGTAATTCATCCGCGGTGGTGACGGGTGGCTGGCAGGAAAATTCCTCGCACACGTAGGCGGTGGCGCGACCATCGGGTGGCTTCAGGCCCGCGAGCCACGGCGCGCGTTGTGCCAGCCACGCCTGACCCTCGCCGCCGTCGACTGCGAGCAGCGCGCGGCGTGGACCGATTTTTTCGTGGAGCACGGCGGCGAGCGCACGAAAATCCGCCGCCGTGGGATCGCCAGCGAGGACGACGTGGCGCGGTGGCTCGAGCGCGAGCTCCACGGCACAGAGCATCTGCGGCATCGCGTGCGCGGCGCGCGACCACTGCGGGCGAAACGCCTCGATGGTGCGGAGGCCCTGCGTGCGCCGCGTGTCGTCGTGGAGCAGCGCGCCGAGGCGCAGGAGATTCATCGCGGCGACGCTGCTCGGCGCGGGTTCGGCGCCATCGTAGTCTTCTTTCAACCGCAGCACAATGCTCGCATCGCCCGCGGCCGAGTTGAAATAGCCGCCCCGCTCGGAGTCCCAGAACAGCTCGTCCATCTTGGTCTGCAACTGATCCGCCCAGCGCAGCCAGCGGATCGCAAACGACGCCTCGTAGAGATCGAGCAGGGCTTGAATCCAAAACGCGTAGTCCTCGGCGAAACCCTCCGTGGCGCCACGGCCCGCGCGCCAGTTGCGAAACAGCACGCCGCGCTTCGCATCGAACAATTCGCGCTCGACGAAATCTGCGGCGCGCGTGGCGGCGGCGAGATAGTTTCCGATATCGTCGGCGCCGAGCACCTGATGCGCGCGGGCGAGCGCGGAGACCATGAGACCGTTGTTGGCGGTGATGACCTTGTCGTCGAGATGCGGGCGCGGGCGCACGGCCCGCATGTCGCGCAGGAGCGCGAGCGCGGCGAGCAGCCGGTCGTTGGCCTGCTCAGGCGTGAGCGCGTGCTGCTGCGCCGACTCCGCGAGCGTGCGGCGTTGCGCGAGGATATTCTTCCCGCGAAATTCCGCGTGCGGATCGAGGGCGGCGGGCACGTTGCCGTTTTCCTCCATGCCGAAGTGCGACGCGATGAACGCAAAATTTTCCCCGAGCGCCATCCGCAGCTCTGCCGCCGACCACACATAGAACGCGCCCTCGGCGTGCGCGGGCGCGTGCGGTTCCTCCGCGCCATCATCGATCGCGAGGGCGCTGTCGGCATCCTCGGCTGTGTAGAATCCGCCTTCCGGGCCGGTGAGTTCGCGCGCGACGTAGGAAAAAATATCGCGCGCCATCCACGCGAACCGCTCGTCGCCGGTCGCCTGCCGCGCGTCGAGGCAATTGATCGCGATCTGGGCCTGATCGTAGAGCATTTTTTCGAAGTGGGGGACGAACCAGCCCTCGTCGACGGAGTAGCGATGATAGCCGCCGCCGACGTGGTCGTGAATGCCGCCGCGCGCCATCGCGCGGAGCGTCGCGGCGGCGAGCTTCACGGCCTCGGTGCCCATCTCGTTCTGCGGGCCTTGCAGCGCGGCGATGCGGAAAAGAAAATTCAGGTTGGCCGCCCGCGGAAATTTTGGCGCGCCGCCAAACCCGCCGTGCTCTGCATCGAAGGCTTCGAAGAAATATTCGAAACCTTTCTCGAACGCGCCGCTCGCCGCCTCGACGAGCGTCCGTTCACCGGCGTTTCCCTTGCTCCCTTCTCCCGCCTCCCGCCTCCCTTCATAGTGCTCCCGCAGCGTGGTGATCGCGCGTTCGCCCTCGGCGACAAGTTTCTCGCGCTCGGTGCGCCAGCCGTTGGCGATGGCGTGGAGGATCGCGGGAAAGCCCGGGCGACCGTGGCGATCTTCCGGTGGGAAATAGGTGCCACCGTAGAACGGTTTCAGCTCGGGCGTGAGCCACGCGCTCAGTGGCCAGCCGCCGTGGCTGGTCATCGACTGCACGTAGGTCATGTAAACCTTGTCCACGTCGGGCCGCTCCTCGCGATCCACCTTGATGGCGATGAAGTGCGTGTTGAGGATTTCCGCGATCGCGGCGTTTTCGAACGACTCGTGCGCCATCACGTGGCACCAGTGGCACGTCGAGTAGCCGATGCTCAGGAAAATAGGCTTCTGCTCGGCGCGCGCGCGGGCAAACGCCGCCTCGCCCCACGGCAGCCACGCCACGGGATTCTCCGCGTGCTGGAGGAGGTAGGGGGATTTTTCGTGCGCGAGGGCGTTGGGCATTGTCGGAAAAATGCGGGGCGCTGGAAGATCGCAAGCCCGCAGCGCCCGGGCGCCGGCCTAGTGCGGTGGACGCTTGGGCTCGACCCCGAGCGCCCGCAGTTGCGGTGCCATCTCCCGTTCGTAGCAGTCCGGGCAGATGCCGTGCGAAAACTCCGTGCCGTTCTCCCGGTTGAAATACGTCTCGATCTCCTGCCAGTATTTTTGGTCGTCGCGGATTTTTTTGCAGTAGGCGCAGATCGGGAGAAACGCCTCCAGTTGCTTCACCTGCGTGGCCAGCGTGACGATTCGCTCGGCCACGTGGAGCCGCATGCGCAGCTCGTCGGCATCGATCGGTTTCGCGAGAAAATCATCCACGCCCGCCCGCAGCGCCTCCTCCCGGCTTTCGCGCGTGATCTTCGTCGCGCTGATCAAAATGAAATAAACGTAGTCGCCGCCGCGCGCGCGCAGTTTCCGGCAAAATTCCAGCCCGTCCATTCCGGGCATCCGCCAGTCGCTCACGACCGCGCGATAGCCGCCCGACTCGAGCCGCGCCCACGCGTGTTCCCCGTCGACCACCAGCTCGGCCTCGTGTCTGATCGAGCGCAGTGTCGCCAATAACAGCGCGCCGGCGACCGGCTGATCTTCGATGGCGAGCACTTTCATAGATCGCTTAGTTTTCGCCGCGCCAACTCGGCACGCAAGTCCGCACAGGCCGTCAGGAACAGGGCATGATCGGCTTCGGCCGCCGGCCAGTCTGCCGCGCGCGCCGCCCGCTCCAGCTCCAGGGCAAAATGTTGCACCTGCAACCCGCCGAACGTCGCCGCGTTGCCGCCCATCGCATGGGCCGCCTCGGCCAGGCCCACGCCCTGCCGCTCGCCAAGGAGACGACCGATCCGCGCCCGCCGCTCGCTCTCGTCGCGCAGATAGAGTGCCACCAGCTCGGGCAACAGCGATGGACCCTTGGCACCGGGCAGCATTCGCGCGGTTTCATACAACTCCATGTCCAGAGGCCCGTCCGCCGCCGCGTTCGCAGGCACGCCGGCCGTTTCCGTTTGGTCCAACGCCGCGGTCACGTGTCGCTCCAGCGCCGCACTGAGCGCCGCGGCACGCAGCGGCTTCGAGACATAGTCATTCATCCCGGCCGCGAGACACTTCTCCCGGTCTTCCGGTCGCGCATACGCGGTCAGCGCAATCACTGGAATCCGCGGATTCGCGCCGGCCACCGTGCCGGCGCGAATGCGGCGCGTCGTCTCATAGCCGTCGAGCCCCGGCATCTGGCAATCCATCAGCACCGCGTCGAAGGCCGCCTCGGTCAGCCGCGCGAGCGCCTGCTCGCCATCCGCGGCGATTTCGACCGCGTGCCCCATCCGGGCCAGCAGGATCTTCACCACGAGTTGATTTGCCAGGTTGTCTTCGACGACCAGCAGCCGCAGCCCCGCGCCGTCCGATTTCACGTCGGGCCTGATCGCGGGCGACGCCGGGCCGCCCCGCTGCAGACTGAGTTCGATCCAAAACGTGGAGCCCGCACCCGGCGCGCTCGCGAAACCGATCGCGCCGCCCATCAGCTCCACGAGCTGGCGGGAGATCGCGAGGCCGAGTCCCGTGCCGCCGAAACGCCGCGCCGCCGACCCGTCCACCTGCACGAAAGGCTGGAAAAGCAGGTGCTGCGCCTCGCGTGGAATCCCCACGCCGGTGTCGCGGATTTCCAGCCGCATCGTTGATCGTGTCTCCGTTTCGCCGCTGAATTCCACTGCGACCCGCACCTCGCCCGCCTCGGTAAATTTCACGGCGTTCCCCAGCAGATTGACGAGCACCTGCCGCACCCGGCCGCCATCGCCGACGAAGCGCTCGGGCGGGCGCGGCGGGTAGTGGCAGCTCAGTTTCAG
>JANXSC010000169.1 GCA_025352845.1 Opitutaceae bacterium | reverse complement strand
GGATATGCCTGAGATGAGGACCGGGCGTGATTTGTCTGACCAATCAGGGAACTCCTACGCGCAGGGAGAAACGGTGGCGACGCCGGGATCTGTCCAAAAACAACCACCGCTGACCGCCACGATCAATCGTGATGCGGCTGCTGCTCGCATGGTAACCTCGTCCGCACCATCGGTTGCTTTACGCGACTTCAGCGTCGAGAAACCGGTGCCAGAGTTTGGTCGGCACCGGTTCGGTGAAAGCCCGGTGGTGGGTAGATTGCCGGTAACGGAAACTCCGAATGGGAAACTCCAAGTGCCGGTGCCCGAGTCCGCCACGTCTTTCGCGAATGTAGTCTTTCCAGCTCGCAATTCGTTACCGCTCGTCGAACCGGCGCGAACGAATACCAGTTCATCGGAGACCGCTCCGCTTGAGGTCGCACTGACCGATCCGGCCAAATTGCTTGGCGACGAAATAGAGCCGCCGATCAGCGTCCCTAGTGTGAGGACGAAACTGCGGGCAGAAATTGCCGCCGCGTTCAGCCGGCGCGGATCGGAGTTCGATACGCCTGAAAGCGTTCCGGAGAAAAACTTTGTAAGCGCAGAACGGGAGTTACTTACGCCACGCCGACAAATCCTTGGCACCGACGTTGCTAGGTTGGCACCGACGATGGCCCCGCGCTCTTCCACACTTCTCGCCGACAGTCCCGCGTTTGATCGCGTGGCGACCGCGCCGATGGTGTCTGGCGGTTTTCGTGAGGTGTCGGAAATGGCGAAGGTCGAGCTGCCGGTGGAATTGGCCCCGGTCAGTGCCGCGCACGAGGCGGTCGAGGTTGTCCTCCACGCGGTCGAGCAGCTGGCAGCGCGCGACCAAAAATCTGTGCGGCTCCAGTTCTCCGTGGGCGATGCACGTCTCGATGTCCGCGTCGAACTGCATGCCAATGAAGTCCGCACCCAGTTTCGCACCGACTCCGCCGAATTGCGCCAGGCGCTTTCGCACGAATGGCAGAGCGTCTCCTCCGGGATCGGCGGCGGTGAGCGCGGGCTGCGCATGGCGCCCGCAGTGTTCAGCTCGTCGTCCGCGAGCGACCAATCGGCCTTCAACGCGTTCGCCGGCGACACCTCATCGCGCCAGCGCGAGCACCGCGCTTCGCGTGAAGCAAACGCTCGCGCCCCGCGCGTGATCGCGAGCGTCACAAGTGGCCGCGCCGGGGCCGACGCCGTTTCGGTTTCACCCCGTCCGCTCCGCTCCGCTCCGCTCACTTCACAACACCTGCACACGCTCGCCTAATCCCACCATGCCTTCCATTTCCAATCTCCTCGCCGGTGGTGGCGCGGTGGCGACCGCGTCCGATGCCGCTTCGCGGGTTCCGCAAAAGACCCTGGGTCAAAACGATTTTCTCAAGCTCCTCGCCACGCAATTCACCGTGCAGGATCCGATGAAGCCGATGGAGGATACGGCGTTCATCGCGCAGATGGCGCAGTTTTCCTCGCTCGAGCAATCGAAGACGATGGCGCAGGACATGGCGCTCCTCCGCGCCGACCAGCAGCGCACCGCGGCCAATTCCTATCTGGGTCACCAAGTCACGGTCGACGACGGCAAGGGCAAGACGATCACGGGCGACGTCTCCGCCATCGATACGTCCGGGGCCGAGCCGAAGCTCGTGGTCGGTGACAAATCTTTCTCGCTGTCCGCTGTGCTCCGGGTGGAGCCCCACGCCGTGACGGCCCCCATTGTCATACCCAGTCCCGCTCCCGCACCGGCTCCCGCCGTCGGAGTCTAATCCTCAACCAACACTAAAAAACCATGGCACTCATCGGCACACTCGGCAGCGGCGTCAGCGCGCTTCGCACCTTCATGAAAGGTCTCGAAGTCATCGGCAACAACATCGCCAACGTGAACACCACGGGCTTCAAGGCCTCCGAGGCGAAATACTCGGATAGCTTTAGCAATATCCTCCAGCGCTCCGCGCCCTCCGGCACCGGGTCATCCAATACTCCTTCGACGGGCGTTGGCACCGGCGTTGCCCTTGCGGGGGTCTCGACCAACTTCTCCCAGGGCTCGCTCTCCAGCACAGGGCGCGACACCGATCTCGCCGTCTCGGGCAACGGTTTCTTCCAAGTGAAGAACCCCAGTGACGGCACGACCTACGCCACGCGCTCGGGCGATTTCCGCTGGAGCGATCAGGGTTTCCTCGTGACCTCGCAGGGCTACCGCGCGCAGGGTCTCACCGGGGCGGGCCTTACGACCGTCGGTGACATCCAGCTCGGCACGCCGCCGGCGGGCACGCAGCGCCTCTCGATCTCGATCGATCGGTCGGGCAGCATCGTGGAGTTCTACTCCAACGGCACCTCGGCGACGACCAACCAGGTCTTGCTCCAACAATACAACGATCCGTCGGCCCTCACGAAGGAGGGCAACAACCTTTATTCCGGCCTGCTCGCCGCCGGCGCGGTCGGTGCCGCCGTTGGCACCACGGCATTGCAAGTCGGCACCGTCAACGTCCCCGGCAAGAACGGCCTCGGCAACATCCAGTCGGGCGCGCTCGAGCTCTCCAACGTCGATCTCACCGACCAGTTTGCGAATCTCATCACCACGCAACGCAGTTTCCAGGCGGGCTCGCGGCTCATCACGGTCTCCGACACCGTGCTCGAAGACATCGTCAACCTGAAGCAACGGTAATCCCCTTTAGTTGAGCGCGCGAACGCCGGCGGCGGCGCGAGGGCAGGCCCACACCCCCTGACTCACTTCGCCCCGGCGTTCCGCACTCAATCCCAGTCTGCCACTTCTCGACTACACCCTCATGGCCGCACCCGCCAAACCCGAAGCCTCCGCCCCTGCCAAAGTAACTCCCGCCGCCGATGCCGCCGCCGCGCATGCGCCGGCCGCCGGAGGCATCAAGGCCTGGCTGCCTGTCATCGTCGCCCTAATCGTCGCTCCGGCGGCGACGTGGGCGGTGGTGGAATTTGTCTTGGTCCCGCGCTTGCAGAAGAAACTTGCGACCGCATCCGCTTCCGCAGGCGAACACGGCGAGCCTGGTGCGCCCGCCGAAAGCCATGCTCCGGCCGCGCCCGCCGCCCACGGCGGCAAGCCCGGCAAGGAATCCAAGGGCGGCGGTGGCCCGGGTTTCGAGTTCACCAACGTCGTCGTGAACCTCGCGGGCACGATGGGCACGCGTTACCTCAAGACGAGTTTCCTCATCACCGGCGCCGATCCCAATATCCGCACCGTGTTTGAAAACGCGAAACCGAAGGTCACGGATGTCACGCTCAACGTGCTCTCCTCGCTCACGCTGGCCGATATCGAGGAAGCCGGTTCGAAAAATATCATCCGCGAGAAACTCGTCACGGCCTACAACCAGGCTCTTGGCCGCAAGGTCGCCGAGCAGGTTTATTTTTCCGACTTCGTCGTGCAGTGATGCAACCCGCGGCGTCCCCCGCTGCAATACCGCCACGATGGCCGACGAATCCCCTCCACCCACCAGCGAAGTTCTCGACTCCAAAGAGATCGAGCAACTCGTGACGCCGCCGATCGAGACGCCCGCTCCCGTGGGCGGCGTCATTTCGGCTGCGGCCGCCGCGACCGGCGGCGCGAAAGCCCAGGCCTACGATTTTCGCAATCCGGTCTTTTTGGCCGAAGCCGAACTGCGGCGTCTTCGCCAGATGCACGAGGATTTTGTCCGCTATCTCAGCGCCCGGCTCTCGCTCTACCTGCGCATGGACGTGGGTTTGAAGATGACGGGGCTCACGACCGCCACGTATTCAAACTTCACCGAGTCGCTGGCGAACCCCACTCACATCAGCCTTTTCAAGATTGAGCCGCTCATTGGCGTCGGCGTCCTCGATTTCAGTCCGCGCCTTGCGCTGACGATTGCGGATCGACTCCTCGGCGGCCGCGGCCAAGCGATCAAGGCGGAGCGAAATCTCACCGAGATCGAAGTGGCGCTGATCGAGGATGTGATCCTCATCATCCTCGAAGAGTGGGGCAACCAGTGGAAACTCGATCAGGAACTCCGGCCCCAGATCATCGGCAATGAAAATAGCGCGCGTTTCCTCCAGTCCTCGCCGCGCGACGCCATCATTCTTACCCTCGCGCTCGAATGCACGTTCGGTGACTGCACCGAGAAACTTCAGCTCGGCGTGCCCTTCTACACCATCGAGCCGCTTGTGAAAAAGATGCAGGCGCGCCGCCAGAAAGACGCAGCGGTAACGCCCGCCGCCAAGCGCGCCGAGTGGCACACCTCCTATGATCGAATCACCGTGCCGGTGCGAGCGGAGTGGAATGCCTTCGAGATCTCCCTGCGCGAAATCAGCACACTGCGCGTCGGCGATGTGATCGAGATGCAGCCCTCGATCTGCGCGGAGACGCGCGTGCTGTTGAACGGCACCCCGAAATTTTCCGGCACCGTCGGTCTCGATAACGACTGCGTCGCCATCCAACTCACCCGCAAACTTTCCCCGGAGGAAACATCCCATGCCAAACCTGACGGACGAAAAGTCCCTTGATATTGTGTTAGACGTAAAGGTGAAGGTGACCGTGCAGCTCGGCTCGGTCATGCTACTCATGCGCGAAGTCCTGGAGCTTTCTCCCGGCTCCGTCGTGCAGCTCACGCAGCACGCGAGCGATCCCGTCGGGCTCTTCGTCAACGACAAGCTCGTCGCCTATGGCGAGGTGGTCGTCGTCGAGGATAACTTCGGCATCAAGATCACCGAACTCGTCGGCAGCGCCAAACCATGAGCCGCCGGCGCGCCACACTCGCGGTGCTCGCTCTCAGCTGGGCCGCCACGGGCTTCGCCGCCGATGACGACAAGGTCATCGTCCCCGGCACCTCGCGCGTGGAAGCTCCCGCGCAATCCGGCGCGGGCGGCGTTGGTTCGATGTCGCTCACGCTGGGCCTTGTCCTCGCCGGCGTCGGCGGCTGGATGGTCTGGCGCAATCGCCGGGGCACGCCCATCGGGCGCGACTCCCGTCTGCTGGCGGTCGATGAAACACGCTCGCTGGGCAATCGCCAGTTTTTGGTGGTCGCTTCCTATGCCGGAAAGAAATTCCTGATCGGCGTTTGCCCCGGCCGCATCGACCTGCTTTCGGCGCTGGATGGCTCGGCCCCGAAGGAGAAAGCGCGCGAATGAGGCGCCTCGCCGCCATTTTGTTTTTTGCGGTCGCGCTGCCGTTTGCGCCGGCGCAGACGCCGCCGCAACCGGCATTCGGGGCCGCACCGGCGACGATTCAAGCGGGCGGCTTGCTCGCGCCGTCGCCAGGCTCGGCGGCGGGGCAGGGCACACCGTTCAAACTCAACATCGGTTTGGAGGGCACCGGCGAACGCGGCGAGGTGAGCGTCGCGGTGCAGATCCTCATCATCATGACGCTGCTGTCCGTGGCGCCATCGATTGTGCTGCTGATGACGAGCTTCACGCGCATCGTGATCGTGCTCGGTTTTGTGCGCACGGCGCTTGGCACGCCCAGCGCGCCGTCGAACCAAATTGTCGTCGGGCTTTCGCTCTTCCTCACGTTTTTCCTGATGGGCCCGATTTTCGATCGGGTTAATACCGAGGCGCTGCGGCCCTACCTCGACGGCAAAATCACCTCGGTGGACGCGATCGAAAAGGCCAGCGTGCCGCTCAAGCAGTTCATGCTGAAACAAACCCGCACGCGCGACCTGGAGTATTTTCTCGAGCTCGGCGGCTACGGCCCGACGGCGGTGAAGGATTTGCCGATGCGGGTGGTCATCCCGGCCTTCGTGATCAGCGAACTGCAGACCGCGTTTCAAATGGGCTTCCTGCTTTTCCTTCCGTTCCTCGTGATCGACTTTCTCGTGTCGTCGGTGCTGATGGCGCTCGGCATGATGATGATGCCGCCGGTCACGATCGCGCTGCCATTGAAGCTCCTGCTCTTCGTGCTGGTCGATGGCTGGCACCTCGTGGTGCGCTCGCTCGTCCAGAGTTTCGCGTGAACACCTCATCCGTCCCATGAATCCCGACCTCGCGATCGATATTTTTAAGTCCACGGTCATGTTTGCGCTCTACATCGTGGCACCTTTTCTCGGCGTCACGCTCGTGGTCGGCTTGATCGCGAGTTTGATCCAGTCGGTAACCAGCATGCAGGAACAGACGCTGACGTTTGTGCCGAAACTGCTGGCGCTCGCGGGGCTGATGCTCGTGCTCACGCCCTGGCTGCTGCGGTCGCTCTCGGAATTCACGATTACGATTCTCACCCGGATGGGTGGTCTCGGCCACTGAGCGAAAGCCATCGCTTCTGTCGCCGCCGCCCTCGCGCGCCCGCATGAGTCTCGACTACGGCTTCGCCTGGATGATGGTGCTCCTGCGATCCATCGGCATCATCATTCAGCTGCCCGTGATTGCGGGCCGGCCGATTCCTATCCCGCTGCGCGTCGCGCTCGGGGCATGTCTGGCGACGTTGCTCGCCGGGGTCGTGCCATCCGCTCCGATTACCCTGGCGGTCGGGCCGCTCGTTTCTGCGGCCGCGATGGAGGTAATTCTCGGGTTGGCGCTGGGCTTCGTGACGCGAATGGCATTCGCCGCCGTGGATATGGCGGGCCGGGTCATCTCTTCGGAAATTGGCCTCATGGCGACGCCGGGCCTCGGCGTGCCGGAGCCGGCGAACGAACCGCTGGCGGGACTCCTGTCGGCGTTTGCGGTCGTGCTCTTTTTCCTCTTCGGCGGGCACCAGTCGGTGCTCACCGCCTTCGCGCGGAGCTTCTCTCTCGCGGCGGCAGGGCGGGGGAGCTTCGACGCCGGGGTGGCCGATGCCTTGATTCGCGACACTGCGCACCTGATTGAACTCGGGCTGCGGATTGCGGCCCCGTTTATCGCGATGAATTTTCTAATCACGCTCGCGTTCTCCGTGCTGGGCCGTGCGGTGCCGAAGATGAATGTCTTCGTCGTCAGTTTTTCCGCGCGCGGCTTGGTGGGACTCGGTCTTCTCGGCACCGCGGGCGCACTGGTGGCGCGGCATCTGTTTACCGAGTTCGGCGACCTGCCGTTGCGCATGTTGCAGTTGCTGCCCGTGAAATGAAAGGCGGTTGCGGCAAAACTTGCCGCTGATTTTTGCGCAAAGATTTTGTGCCTTTCATTGTCCACGTGGCTGGCCTGTAAACATCGCAAAACACTGCCAGCCATAGGCCAAAAGGAACTGGCGGGGTCTTGGCACCGACGTTGCTAAACCCACGACGCGCATGGCCGACCACGATCAGGAACAAAAAACCGAGCAGGCGACAGAGAAGCGATTGTCCGAGGCTTTCGAGCGCGGCCAGTTCGCGAAGTCGCACGAGCTCACCGTGCTCTTCCCGATTGCTGCGGTGCTCGGCGTGCTGGCGCTCACGACGCAGTCGGCGTCGCACCATGTCGCGGAATATTCCGTCGGGATGTTCACACGCTTTGCGACCACCGAGGTCGGCTACAACACCGTGATGGGCCAGATCGGTGAGGCGATGCTGGTCTTCGGGCGCATCATCGCGCCATTGCTCATCGGAATTGTCGTGGCGGTGCTGCTGGCGAGCGGCGTGCAGAGCGGATTCCGGCTCACGCCGAAGGCCATCGCGCTGAAATTGGAAAACCTGAATCCGGTCACCGGCTTTGGGCGGGTGTTCTCCAAGTCGGTGTTCGTGCGCAGCGGCATCGACCTCCTGAAGTTGATCGCGATCGGCAGTGCGCTGTGGCTCGGCGCCCGCGGGCTCGTGCACGATCCGCTGTTCAGTTCGCCGGTCGAGGCGGCCTACCTCGGACAGTTTCTCAACAGCTCGGTGATGCTGTTTCTCACGCGCCTGCTCCTTGCCCTCGCGGTGGTCGCTGCGATCAGCTACGGCTACGAAAAATTCAAGGTGTCGCGCGAGCTCATGATGACGCGCGACGAAGTGAAGCAGGAGCGCCGGCAGGCCGAGGGCGACATGCACACCAAGGCCGCCATGCGCCGGATGGCGCGCCGGCTGATGCAGAAGCAGATGCTCGCCGCAGTGAAGACTGCGGACGTCATCGTCACAAACCCGACGCACTTTGCGGTCGCGCTCAAATACGAGCGCGGCGTCGACCAGGCGCCGGTGGTGCTCGCGAAAGGCGAGAATCGTTTTGCGCAGCGCATCAAGGCCCTCGCCGCCGAACACGGCGTGCCGCTGGTCGAGAACAAGCCGGTCGCGCGCCTGCTCTTCGCCACCGGCAAGGTCGGCGAACCGATTCCCGCCGAGCTGTTCCAGGCGGTCGCTTCCATTCTCGCGGTCGTTTACCGCACGCACCGCTATTATTTCCACCGCCTGAAGACGCGCCGGCTGGAGGGCACCGCCTAACCGATGAGTGCCGTCGTCGCCAGTCCGGTCTCCTCGCTGCTGAAGCGCGCCGATCTCGTTTTTACGGGTGGGTTGTTCCTGACCATCCTCCTGCTGATCATGCCGATTCCGGCGGTGCTGCTGGACACGCTGCTCGCGCTCAATCTCGGCCTCTCGCTGCTCGTCCTCCTCGCGATCATCTACGTCAAGGATCCGCCGGAGTTCTCCAGCTTTCCGGTCCTGCTGCTCACGCTGACGCTTTTCCGCCTCGCGCTGAACATCAGCACGACGCGGCAGGTGCTCGTGAAAGGCTACGCCGGCGAGGTGATCGAGGCGTTCGGTCATTTCGTGATTCAGGGCAACTACATCGTCGGCGCGGTCGTGTTCCTGATTCTCGTCGTCATCAATTTTGTGGTGATTACCAAGGGCGCGGGCCGCATCGCCGAGGTGGCCGCGCGGTTTACGCTCGATGCGCTGCCCGGCAAACAGATGGCCATCGATGCCGAGCTGAATGCCGGCATCATCGACGAAGTCACCGCCACCGCGCGGCGCGTGAAGGTGCAGAAGGAGGCGGATTTTTATGGCGCGATGGATGGTGCCTCCAAGTTCGTGCGCGGCGACGCCATCGCCGGCATCATCATCACGCTCGTGAACATCATCGGCGGTTTCGCGATCGGCGTGATGCAGATGGGCATGTCGCTCGGCGAATCGCTCCAGAAATTCACGCTGCTCTCCATCGGTGACGGCCTGGTCTCGCAGATCCCCGCGCTGATTCTTTCCGTGGGTGCGGGCATTCTTGTGACGCGCGCCTCCGACAGCATGAACGTCGGCGCGCAGGTCGCGGGGCAGTTGTTCCGCTATCCGCGCGCCATGAAAATCTCCGCGTGCATGCTGGCGGCGTTCGGCCTGATGCCGGGCATGCCCCTCGTGCCGTTCATGGGGCTCGCGGGCATGGCGGCTTTCCTCGGAAAAATTCTCCGCGACCAAGAGGACAAGAGCGGGCACCCGATCGGGCAGGAGCCGACAGTCACTGCAAGCAAGGCGGGCAAAGCAGCGAAGCCGGGCAAACCCGGCGAGCCGGCCCCGACGGGCGAAATCAAGCTGAGCCACACCGAAGACGTGCGGAAACTCGTCGAGGTCGATGTGT
The DNA here is from genome assembly GCA_025352845.1 of Opitutaceae bacterium. Taxonomy (GTDB): domain Bacteria; phylum Verrucomicrobiota; class Verrucomicrobiia; order Opitutales; family Opitutaceae; genus ER46. The sequence goes on along the minus strand of JANXSC010000169.1, from coordinate 3,401 downwards.
TCGCGATCGAAATTGGTTATGGGCTGCTGAGCCTGGCCGACTTGAAGGCAGGCGGGGAACTGCTCGGCCGCGTGACCGGGGTGCGCAAGACCCTCGCGCGCGAGAAGGGCATCGTGGTGCCGCCGGTCTCGGTGCGCGACAATCTCGAGCTCGAACCCAACGACTATCGTTTTCTCCTGCGCGGCAAGCAGGTCGCGCGCGGCCAACTCATGCCGGGCCGCTGGCTCGCGATGAATGTCTCCAGCAGCAAGGTGCGCCTGAAGGGCGTGCCGACGCGCGAGCCCGTTTTCAATCTCGACGCGACGTGGATCGACGAGGCGGAGAAAAAGACGGCCGATCTCAACGGCTACACCGTCGTCGATCCCGGCTCCGTGCTCATCACCCATCTTTCGGAGACGCTCAAACTCAACGCGCATCACCTGCTCGGCCGCCAGGAAGTCCAGGCCATCGTCGATCACATCAAGCAGACGCAGCCGGCGCTCGTCGGCGAGTTGCTGCCCGACCTCGTCACGCTCGGCATCATCCAGCGCGTTTTCCAAAATCTCCTGCGCGAGAACGTCGCGATCCTGAACCAGCCCCTGATTCTCGAGGGCATTGCCGATTTCGCGTCGCTCTCGAAAAACCCCGACGATCTCAGCGAACTCGTGCGGCGCCGCCTCGGGCTTTATTTCGTGCCGGAATTCGAGTCCCGCCCCGGCGTCGTGCGCGCTGTCACTCTCGACCCGCGGCTTGAGCAGTGGCTCGCGTCCAAGGTCCACCGCTCTCCTTCCGACGTCGGTCTCGTCCTCGATCCAGCGACCGCCCGTCACCTGATCGAGCAGATCACGAAGCTTACGGGCGACATGGTGCAGCAGGGCCAGCCCGCCGTCATCGTGGTGTCGGCGGAGATTCGCCTGCCGCTGAAACGCTTCTTCGAATCCTCGTTTCCGCGCGTGACGGTGCTCTCGTTCCAGGAGTTGCCGGCGGCCACGGAAGTTGAAAACGCCGGCATCGTCACCGCCCCGCCGCACGTGGCGCGGGCCGAACTGCCGCTCAAAGCCGCCGCCTGACCATGACCGAAAACGAAAAATATTTCGCGCCCGGCGTCTACAAATTCACGGTGAAGAACACCGCGGACGCGGTGACGCTAATCCGCGAGCGGCTTGGTCCCACGGCGCGAGTGGTCTCGGTGCGCACGGTGCCGGCGGCGGGCCTGAAAAAATTTCTCTCCGCACCGAGCATCGAGGTCGTCGCGCAGGTCGATCCTGCGTCGGTGGAGATCGGTGTGGGCTCGACCTTGCACGCCGTTTCCGCGGAGCCGGCGGCACCAGAGGATGCGTCCGCCGCGCTGATGGGCGGGTTGCCGCGCTCGCGGTTGACACCACTGCCCGTCACGCTCGGCCTCGATGGTTTGCTGCGCCGGTCCGGGATCACCGAGACGGCGCTCAACCGCCTGCAAGCGGGGGCGAATTGGAAGGAACTCAGCACGCTGCCGCTCCATCGCGCATTGGCGGAGACTTCGCGTTTGTTGCGCTCGCACGCCGAGGCGCGCGCGCTGCGGCCGCCACTGTCGCGCGCGGCGTTTATTGGTTCTGCGGGCGTCGGTCGCACCACCGCGCTCTGCAAGTGGCTCGCGCAGGAAGTATTTCGCCGCGCCCGGATCGGGCATGTCGTGGGCGTGGAGTTTGACCGGCCCAATTCCCTCGGGCCGCTGCCGGTTTTCAGCGAGGCGCTCGGCGTGCCGCTCGCGCATTTCCCCTGCGGGACGGGTCCGGCGGCTCCGGGTGCCTTTGTGTATTTCGATCTGCCGGGTCTCTCGCTGAACAAGCCGCTCGCCAACGCCCCGATCACGGCGTTTCTCGATCGGGAGAAAATCACGGAACGCGTGCTCGTGCTCAACGCCGCCTATGATCGGCCGTCGTTGCGCGACGCGTATGCCGCGGGCCGCGATGTGGGGGCGACACATCTGGTGTTCACCCACCTCGATGAGGTGCCGCAGTGGGGCAAGCTCTGGGACTACCTCTTCGATGAAGAGTTGGAGCCGCTGTTTCTCTCGACCGGTCCGTCTCTCACCAGCGAATGCGAGGAAGACGTCCCCGGCGCGATCGTCCGTCGCACGCTGCCCGACGAGGAATCTGGCACCTGATTTTGCCCATGAAATTTGTTTTTCTCTCCGGCGGGTTCGCCGGGTTTCTCATCGCCGGCATCACCAGTTATTGGGTGGGGCACGAGGCCGACCGCATGCTCTTTGATGCCGCCGTGGGCTGCCTCGTTGGCGCCCTCCTTTTTCGTTGGTTCTGGACCGTGCTCGTGCGCGGCATCCGGGAAACGATCCTCGCCCGCCATGCGGCGGCTGCCGCGCCTTCCACCAAAGTCAAATAATCCAGCCTCCCTGTCATGAACACCGCCACCGCACCCATCCCAACCGTGGACGCCACTCCCGCCGCCGCCGTCTGGCGGACGTATCAGGGGGTTTCGCCCGCCGCCCCGGTCGACGAGCAGGAACTCATCGTGCGTTTCCTGCCGCTCGTCCGCAACGTCGTTGATCGCATCAAGCTGAACTTGCCCGCGCACGTCGACGCCGACGATCTCTACAGTGTGGGCATCACCGGACTCATCGCCGCCGTGCGCAAATTCGATCCCAACCAGAACAACACTTTTTCCAGCTATGCCTCGATGCGCATCCGCGGCGCGATTCTTGACGAACTGCGCCGGATGGACTGGTGCCCGCGCCGCGCGCGAGCGCGCTCGCGCAAACTCAAAAGCGCGATCAACGAAGTGGAGCAAAAACACGGCCGTGCCGCCACCGACGCCGAGATCTGCGCCCTGCTCGGCATCGGCCCGAAAGAATATGAGAAGTGGGTGGAGGAGGCCAAGCCCGTCACCTTCATCGCCATCGACCAGGCCAACGATGGCGAGAATGGCCCGGGTGCATCGCTCCACGAGTTGCTGGCCGACGAGACCGACCAGACGGGCCGCGACAACATGGAAAAAGCGGAGTTATTGAAACTTCTCGCTCAACGAATCGCGGAATTGCCCGATATACCCAAGAAGATCCTTGCGATGTATTATTTTGAAAACATGCGGCTGGCCGAGATCGCGGAGGTGTTTCACCTCACGGAATCGCGCATCTGCCAGATTCACGCGCAGACCATCCTCGGCCTGCGCGGTTGGCTACAGCGCATGAAGGAACGCTGAGTCGCATGTCCCTTTTGTCCTCAACCGCCCGTCAATTCAGGGCTCGGCCCTGCTTTTCCAAACACCACTCCGCATGTTGATTCTCGTCGGCGCAGCGATCGTCATGGCCTCCACGTTGGGTGGCTTCATTCTCGCGGGAGGAAACCCGATGGTGCTGCTGCACGTGTCGGAATTCGTGGTCATCCTCGGTATCTCGGCCGGCGTGCTGGTGATCGCGAGCCCGG